>DLFX01000247.1 GCA_002482405.1 Firmicutes bacterium UBA7709
TGGGCGATACCGTCGTTGTCAATGGGGTGCGCTTTACGGTAGCGGGCTTTGTCCGGGATTCGATGATGAATTCCGCGCTTGCATCTTCCAAGCGTTTTGTGGTCAACGCCGGGGACTATGCGCGGCTGGAGCCGTTCGGTGCGGTGGAATATCTGATTGAATATCGCTTGCATGACCTGTCGGAGGTTGGACGGTTTTCGGTCGAGTACAGCGCCGCCGGGCTTCCGGCAAACGGCCCGACGCTGACCTGGCCGCTGTTTCGCATGATGAGCGCCCTTTCCGATGGTATGATGATTGCGGTCATTTTGCTCATCAGCATCCTTGTGATTTTGATTGCGCTGCTGTGCATTCGTTTTACGCTTCTCGCAAAAATCGAGGATGATTACCGGGAGATTGGCATCATGAAAGCCCTCGGAATGCGTGTATCCGAAATACGGGGGTTGTACCTCGCAAATTACGCGGCGATTATGGCGGCAGGAAGTACCATAGGCTTCGGGCTCGCCCTGCTGCTCCACGAACCAATGGCGCAGAGCATCCGCCGCAATCTCGGTAAAAGCGGAAATGACGCCGTTGCAATTTTGCTGGGGCTTACAGGGGTTTTGCTCATGCTCCTTTTCATCCTGCTGTATGTGAGCCGCCATCTCCGGCGTTTTCGCAGCATATCCGCCGCGGAGGCCATCCGCTTCGGGGTGGCAAGCCGGAGCACCGCAAGGGTAAAAGCCTTTCGCTTCTCCGAAGGACTTCCCATCAACTTCTTTCTGGGCATACGGGATGTGTGGGCGAGAAAACGGCTCTATGGAACACAGCTTGCGGTTGTGATACTGGCGGCCTGCATGATCATCGTGCCGCAAAATCTATATCACACCATCTCCGCAGAGGATTTTGTCACCTACATGGGCGTAGGGAGCTGCGATTTGCGGATCGACATTCAGCAAAACGAGGGGATGGATCAGCGGATGACCGAGATTGCCGACCATATGAAAGCGGATCCCGCAATTTCCGAATATGCTGTTTTGACCACCAAAACCTTCGGCGTAAAGCTGGAAAACGGAACGGTAGAGAACATCAAGGTTGAGTTTGGTGACCATACGATATTCCCTGTGCAATGTGCCAGGGGCAGAATGCCTTTATCCGAACAGGAGATTGCCCTGTCCGTCCTCAACGCAGAGGATTGGGGGATATCCGTAGGCGATACGATACGCTTGCTGACCGCAGATGGGCACAAACCCTTGACCGTTTGCGGGATATATTCAGACATCACCAACGGCGGCAAGACAGCCAAAGCGGTCTTTGCCGATGATTCCACGCAGACGGCGTGGAGCGTTCTATGCGCCCGATTGACCGACCGTGGGCAGCTCGATCGTACGGTAACGTCCTATGCGGAGCGATTTGAGTTTGTAAAGGTATCGAGTGTAGACGAGTTTGTGGCGCAGACCTTCGGCCAGACGCTGCGTTCCGTACGTACGGCGTCCCTGGTTTCCGCGCTTGCAGCCGCTGTGATCACGCTGCTTGTGACATTGCTCTTTCTCAAACTGCTGGTAGCCAAGGACCGCTATTCCATCGCTGTGATGAAGGCGATTGGCTACACCAACGCGGATCTCAAGAAGCAATATATGTGGCGGGTGGCATCCGTGTTGGTGATTGGCATCGCCGCCGGCGCCTTGCTTGCAGGCACACTTGGAGAAAATCTGGCCGCTCTGGCGATTTCCTTTTTCGGAGCAACGGCGTTCCGCTTCGCAGTGAATATACCCGCTACCTATCTGTTTACACCGCTGATGATGCTTTCGACGGCGGTGATTGCAACGATCATAGGAACTACGGAGATTGGGGATATTCGTATCTCGCAGTCCATAAAGGAGTAAAAGGATGAACAGTTTATTACACGGTGAAAATATGACGAAATCCTTCGGCGGCGGTACTGTGCTGGATGGCGTTTCACTTGAAATCGCGGACGGGGAGTTTGTGGCGGTGATGGGAGCTTCGGGTTCCGGGAAANNNCAGCGGCATGGACCGTATTGACGCGGGGGAGGTTTTATTCGAGGGAAAAAAGCTGTCCATACTGTCGGACGATAAGCTGTCCGACCTCCGCAGAAAGAAGATGGGCTTTGTGTTTCAACAGCCCACCCTCCTAAAGAATCTGAATATCCTCGATAACGTCCTGTTGCCCCAAATGCGGGATGACCGCAAGGGCATAAAAAAACATACAATGAAAGCCAAGTCCTTGATGAAGCAGGCCGGCGTTGAGGAGTTGGCGGAACGCGACATTACCGAGGTTTCGGGCGGTCAGCTTCAACGGGTGGGAATCTGCCGCGCACTGATGAACAGCCCCAAAATCATATTTGCGGATGAGCCTACGGGTGCGCTCAACTCCAAGTCTGCCGATGACATCATGGCCCTTTTTTCCGGGATACATCAAAACGGCACAGCGGTTCTGCTGGTGACGCATGACGCAAGGGTGGCGGCAAGGGCGCAGCGGGTGCTGTTCATGCAGGACGGGAGAATTGTAAGCGCGCTGCTGCCGGGCGACTTTGCCACGAACAATGTCGCCGGGAAAGCAGAGCGAATCCTGCGCGAAATGCAGAGGATGGGGATTTGATTTCATCCCACGCGATACAGCCTTATTGATACAATGGACTGCTGGCCATGAGGGGCGTGTCCGAGAGGGTACGGGTTCAAGTCCCGTTGACCGCACCATGTCGAATGTTCATAAGGACACTGAACA
>DLFX01000212.1 GCA_002482405.1 Firmicutes bacterium UBA7709
AGCTGAAGGAGATCTCCTACATCAATTCCTTTGCCATCGCGGCGGGAGAGCTGAAGCACGGGACCATTGCCCTCATCGAGCAGGGGACTCTCGTCATCGCCCTCGCGACTCAGGACCGCCTCTTTGAGAAGATGCTTTCCAACATTCAGGAGGTCAAGGCCAGAGGAGCCTATGTCGTCGGCCTCGCCAAGGAGGGCAACAAGGAAATCGAGAAGCAGGCGGATAAGGTGATCTACATTCCGGATTGCATGGATGAAATCACGCCGCTGCTGTCCGTAGTTCCTCTCCAGCTGCTGGCCTATGACATTGCCAAGCTGAGAGGCTGCGACATCGACAAGCCGAAGAACCTGGCGAAATCCGTGACGGTGGAATAGACCGGATTTTAAAAGAGGCAGTTGTTGAATATGGCTGATATTTGTCTGAGCAAAGGGCTGAAGATTTGCTGCTGCTGATTAATCGTATACAGACACACTACAAAGAGTGGAATATGTTCCCCGCCGCACAGGAATCAAAGTGACGTTGCAGCCTGTTCAATTCCGCTTTATTTCGGATATTCCGATCGCGTTTGAACTTCATGGTTACGGAACTGATACTTTGTATCGGAGCAGAGGTGCCTTCCGGCACCCAGCCGAAATTGGTATAACCGTCGGCGTATATCGGCTCCATGCTGCGCTTTACTGTAATGTTCCTGTACTCATGGCCGATAAAATTGTTTTCATTTTTTGTGATCTTACTTATGATCAACAACTCCTTTCAAATTTTACAATTATTTTCGCAATCGCTTTGTGATGCTCTATGACACTTCTGACATGGGTCTGATTTTGTTTTCGTGTTCCAGCCATGCTACGGTGTCCATGATGGATTCTGAAAAGGGGCGAGTCTGATAGTCCAGCTCACGTTTTGCTTTGGTACAGTCGAAAACGTTGTTTCGTATCAGGCTGTATATGGCAAAGTTTGTCATGCGCATCGGCTTCCCGGTGATTTTCCCACCGATTTTGCTTGGAACTGAATTTTGTATTTCATTTCATGTACGCCCGCTTTCTCGGCTGTTCACGTGATATGACTATCTTGTGGGAAGTTTGTTTGAAAGTTGCTAATGAAATGTTTGAGAAATGTTAATTCATCTTTGATTTGATCTGCAGATTTACATCGATTTTAATTAAATGATTTAACATTTTTTAAATATTTCTCAAATAATTCAAAAATAAAACCGGACCATAATCGGAACATCAAAGTCAGATGACAGTTAAGTTAAGCCTATTTGGCTTTGATAAATAACGAAAAGGAGAATTATCATGAGTGATGCAAAAGGGAACGAAAAATTATCAATGAAGGCATTGATTTACAAGGGGATCAGAGATATCGAGCTTCAGAAGAAAGAACTTCCTGCCTGCNNTAATCGTAAGGAATATGAGAGCGGGTATCTGCGGAACGGATGTTACCGGATACCTGTACGGCGGAGAAAAGGTTTTGATCCATTCCGGACGTGAATTTGGCCATGAAATGGTCGGTTATATCTATGAAAAGGGTAAGAATGTTGCCGGCGTCGATATCGGCACAAGGGTATTTGTAGAACCCGCGGCTTGTACACCAGACCCCTATGAGGCGGATATGGCTGGCGCCTTTTCCCAGTATATACGGGTTTACAATGCGAAAGTCGGATATAATCTCTACGTCCTCCCCGATGATCTGTCCTACGACGACGCGGTTCTGATCGAACCTTTCAGCGTTGCCACCCATGGTAAAAATACAGCACAGGTGAAGCCAGGGGAGAAGGTTCTGATTATTGGCGCGGGAACCATTGGCTTATGCGCACTGAGCAGCCTGGTGGCGCAGGGGAATAAAAATGTAGCCGTGTTCGATATCGACGACAGGCGTCTTGCGCTTGCAGAAAGGCTGGGAGGCGTCGGATTCAACACAAAAAAAGGACCTGAAGCGACGCTGAAATTTCTGGAACATTATTTTGGCTTTATGGAAAATACGAATCACCGCCTTTACACGGAAGATGGAAGCATGAGGGTTGAAGCCAATCCGGTGGCAGATATAGATGCCGTCATCGACTGCGCAGGAATTCCTGAATTTGTAGATCTGTTTATGAAACATGCAAAGCAGCATGCCAGATTGTGTTGCATCGCCCTGCATAAAAAGAAGGTTTCCATCAGTATGCATGAGGTCATGAGCACACAGTGCGCGATCATGGGATCCCGGGGATACGATAAAAATGACATCGAGGAAGTCATAGAAAATCTTTCGAGGAGGAACTCCAATGTTACGGAAATCATAACCCATCAATTCTCTTTGGACGATTATAAGAAAGCTTTTGAAACCGCGGCAGATTCGGCCTGCTCCGTCAAAGTTGTGATCAATATGGAATAGGCATCCGAGATATATCCCGGAGAAAAGCCCGAATCCAAATATCGAATTCGGGCTTTTCTTCTTGCTTCCGCATCTTTATGACTCTGCCTTTAACCTTACGGTGAAGGCAGAGCCCTTTCCATATTCACTGTTTACCGATATGGAGCCCCCTGAAAGCTCGATGACACGCAGTGAAAGCACCAGCCCAAGGCCGTTGCCTTCGCTTGAATGGGAGGTATCTCCCTGATAGAATTTATCGAAAATATGCTGAAGCGTTTCGTCGTCCATCCCACAACCCGTATCGGATACCGTTACGGTTATAGTGTCTTCGTCGGAGGTTTGCTTCAGTGTGACCGTGCCGCCTGGACCGGTGAACTTAAGCGCGTTGGAGAGCAGATTGTTCCATACGATTTCCAGCA
>DLFX01000288.1:0-1352 GCA_002482405.1 Firmicutes bacterium UBA7709
TGCTGTATCTGACATTTACGGGGAATGTGTAAAATCTGTAAGCACCGGTATTTGCACATATCTCCGTGATGAAAAATAGATAGGAAAAACCTGCCGCTTGGCAGGTTTTTTCAGACTACTGAATAGAGCCGCTGAATGGTGATCTTTATTTCTCTCTAGCGCTGGTAGGCGATTTTGCCGTCAATGACGGTCATATCAACAGACAGGTCCTTAACTTTATCAGGGGCGGTATCGTACAGCGACCCTGAAAGCACTGCCAAATCAGCAAATTTCCCCACTTCGATGGTTCCTTTCTTATCTTCATCAAAGCTGGCGTAAGCGCCGTTATAAGTAAACATTCTAAGCGCCTGTTCTATAGTGACCCGTTCGTCAGGATTTATTACCTGACCGGTCTGGGTTGTGCGGTTTATGGCCAGGTGCATGTTTAAAAGGGGATTGGAGAAGGTGATGGGGCAATCGCTGCTGCCTGCGGCAATGATCCCTTTTTTAAAGTAACTGCCGTTGCTGAACATTCTATATGCCCTCTCCTTGCCGTAGTTCACCATATATCCGTCGCCGAATTCATAAAGAAATATGGGGTTGGAAATAGGTACTATTCCCAGCTTCTTTATGCGCTCAAGGAGTTCATCGTTAACCATGGCGCAGTGCTCGATCCTATGGCGATGGTTTTCTCTGGGATATTTTTTCAACGCTTTTTCTATCGCATCTACGATCATGGTGACAGCCCTGTCTCCTACCGCATGGGAAGTAACCTGCCAGCCTGCGGCATGTGCTCTCAAAATGATGTCATCAACCTGCTCCTGCGTCATGGCCAGAATGCCGGAATCCTCAGGATTGATCGCATAGGGCTCAAGGGTCGCCGCCGTTGGCCCGCTGCTGCTTCCGTCAATCATAATCTTGATAGGGCCGAGCTTCAGCCTGTCATTTCCAAAGCCGGAATGAATGCCGACCTTTATGTAGCTCTCCACAAATTCAAGATTGTCGACAAAGGAAAACATCATGGTATACATCCTGATCTTCAGTTTCTCCTGCTGAATGGCATCCTGAAAGGCCCCCATCTGTATGCTGCCGTAGCCTCCCGAATCATGTATGGTCGTGATCCCTTCCTTGATGAGCATTTCGCTTGCGACCCGCATAGCTTCAATCAATTCCTCTTTTGTAAGCATGGAGGACTTCAGTATCTGCATATGGGCGTTCTCTCTCATAACGCCGTTGATTACTCCATTCTCTCTATCCATTACTCCGCCTTCGGGATTCGGCGCTTCATCGTCCAATCCCGCTATTGCAAGGCTTCTGCTGTTGTGAGTGGATATATGGGCGCAAACTCTCTGAAGGATCACCGGGTGATCCGT
>DLFX01000288.1:1403-3124 GCA_002482405.1 Firmicutes bacterium UBA7709
AGCCTCTGATCCATTGACCCTTGGGAGTGACCTTAGCCACTTCTCTTATTTTATTTTTTATGTCCTCGATGGAAGATACCCCCGGAGACCGGCAGTCTATGGCAAGGGAGTTCGCCCCCATCACCGCGGTGTGCAGATGGGATTCAATAAAGCCGGGAATCAGGCTTCTTCCTTTTAGGTCGATTACCGTTGTCTTTTCGCCGATGTATTTTTTCACGTCCTCCTCCCGGCCCACAAAAATGATTTTATTTTCCTTAACCGCTGCCGCCTCAGCGATCTCATTTTTTGAATTGACCGTAAGGACAGGCCCATNNTTTCGTTAGACGCTGTGTAACTCATAGAAACCTCCTGTATTCACATTTAGGTGAAACTTAACTCTTTCACCGTTATATTTTTTGTTATGCCAGCAGTTCATCCACAAATACGCTCTCATCTCCATCAAAGAAATGAGGCATATCGGCAGCGGGTATTGAAATCCCTGCGTCCTTCAGCATTTCAGCCAGCACTTGCATCATTATGCTTGATGAGTCTGCGGTACTGCAGGATGGACTCGTATCTATGCCCACCAGCCTGATAAGGCCGATCCCGTTCTGATGATACTCCTTTATGTTCTGAACGGTACTTTTCAAGAGCTCCCGGCAGTATTTTCCATACTCTTCCGCTCTTTCATCCTGAGATGTAATGGATTCCCGCTCCAGATGCTGATAGCTGAGCTCCGGACAGGGAAGCTGCAAAATCCCAATTCCTCTGTCTGCAATCTCCTTTATCGTCTTTGCGAACAAATTTTTCGTCAACGATTCGTCCAGCTCGCAAAACGGATTAATGATGCAATGGGATAAAACGATCACTTTTTTCACAAAAATCTACCTCCAATCAAATTCTCCAGTTCCTACTATACCGAAGCGCTGCCATTTACCTGATTTTACCCTTGTATTTCTCCATCGTGTCCTTATTCAGTCCAAGGGGCGGATCGATATCGTCCGGCACAAGGCTTTTATATGTATTGCCGTTCAGCCTCTCCCTAAGTTCTTTTTTCGCTTTCTCTATCGTATCGGGAGAAGTGATGATATCAACTGCGGACAGCGCCAAAACTTTTGACGCCTGACTCATGGTTTTCTTGCCTATGCTGTTTCCGGCGCAGGCTGTTACCATCCAGTTGTGCCAGCCGCCCGCGGGAGCTAATGCCATCCAGAAGGTTGCATAGGGTGCGTTCCAGCTGAATTCAGAGGTATCGCAAAGCGCAGTACCGCTGGTCCCAAATTCCTTCAGCGTCTCGTCAAGGCCGGTCTGCTCCAGCCCCTCTGATCTCTGCATCTCTTTGACGAAATCATGCTCTTCCTGCGTAAACTTTGGCGTTCCAAGCTCCTCAAAATTTTTGTACACAATTTCAGCCAGAGTTTTGTTCGGAATTTTTTCATGAGTGGCGGTAATCAGTTCTTTTTCAACGGTTGTTCCCGTAGCTAAAGCTCCCGCCTCTGCACATTTGTCTATTCGTGAAATAACG
The DNA here is from genome assembly GCA_002482405.1 of Firmicutes bacterium UBA7709. The sequence continues at coordinate 2,908 of DLFX01000288.1, forward strand.
TCCGTCATGAGCTCAGTCGTCGTCAATCTGCCTATTACCCACATCGTCGTCTTATCAGGTACTACGCTTGGGAATTCAGGCCCGATGTCAGGGAAGTTATAGTTTATTGTGTTGGCCGCGTCAGCCGCAGCGGGTATGAGATGCTCCCTGAGCATCTCAATCGCGTGTGCGCTCAACAATGCCGCGTCCAGTGCGCTTCTGCACTTTAAGCAGTTTC
>DLFX01000204.1 GCA_002482405.1 Firmicutes bacterium UBA7709
ACTTCCCTGGGAACCAGGACGGCAGGCAGCGACGCGGAACATGCCGCGGCGGATTATCTCCTCTCCGAAATGAAAAAGATCGGCCTTGCGGATACGGAGAAAGTGGCGGTTCCCGTCGACAAATGGCAGTTTAACGGCGCATCCCTGACGCTGGAAGGCGACAGCAAGGTGATGCTGCCCCATTCCTACGCCACCGCGGCTACGCCGAAAGACGGAATCACGGCGGAGATCATCTATCTCGGCAAGGGAACCACAGCCGACTATGACGGCGTCGACGCCACAGGCAAGATCGTTCTCGTCGACCTGGATGGACGGGCGGATTGGTGGATCACCTACCCGATGCTGGAAGCGCAGCTTCACGGCGCGGCCGCCATCATGAACTCCAATTCCGGCGGCTTTGCCCAGATCGACAAGGATGCTTTGAACGTCCAGGACATCTGCGGTCCCACCGGAATCCCCTGCGTCAGCATCAGCGTCAACGATGCGGACTACATCAAGGCCCACCTGGAAAAAGGGCCGGTGAAAGCCACTCTGAAGGTGGACAATGTCGTATCGGAAGATGGGACTTCCTACAATATTGTGGGAAAGATCAAGGGCAAGAGTTCCGATCAGCAGATCCTCGTCGGCGGACATTATGACATGTATTTCAAAGGTTTCCAGGATGACAGCTGCGCCGTGGGCCTCGTACTTGCCATGGCAAAGGCCATGAAGGACAGCGGCTACGTGCCGGACAACGATATCGTCTTCGTCCTCCATGCCGCGGAAGAGTGGGGCGCTTCCTATACACAGTTTGACTGGTGTACCGGATCATGGAACATGATCAACAAAGCTCATCCCGACTGGGTGGGCAAAACACTGGCCTTCGTCAACTTTGAGCTCCCCGCGTACAAGTTCGCGGATTACACAAGCGTATGTTCCGCTCCCGAAATGTACAGCATGATCGATTACTTCGTCAATAAATATCCGCTGTCTCCCAAGCCCGGCAATGCGTTTCCGGCTGGAATCAAGACCGACGGATACCAGACCTACACCTATTCCGACGATTTCTCTTATTATGCCGCAGGCGTTCCTTCCACCATCAACGGCTTCCTGCTGCAGGAGGATATGGAGACCGTATTCCCGTTCTATATCGACTATTATCATACCGCCTTTGACTCGGCGGACATCTATAACAAGGACGTCATGGATTTCAATCTGAAATTCTACGGGGCGCTGGTTTCCTACATAGACAAGACCCCGGCTCTCTATCTGGACTATACTTCCCAGTATGACAGGCTCCTTGACACATTTGACGAAGATTTCTGCACCGCGGCAGGGGGAGACGCGGCAGCGTACAAGGCCGCTGCCGCCCAGCTGAAAACTGCGGCGGAAAGCGCAAAACAGCAGGTTCTCAGCCTGAATCAGAAATATAACGACGCCGTGCTCTCAGGCGCGGACGCGACGACCCTCGACGGGCTGAAAGCCGAGGCGAAAAAGTTGAACGCAAAGAACCTGAAGGCGTTCAAGTTCGCCCAGGATCAATTCCTCGGTCTGATGTATGAACAACCCATCGTTCCTCATGAAGCTCCCCAGTCAAACATTGAGCTGATGAAGCAGACCATTGACTGCCTGAAAGCGGGAGACGTGGTCACGGCAGTGGACGAATACGCGTGGCAGATCAACAATGTGCTGGAATGGTACAGCATGTACTTCAGCCCGGAGGTGATCGCCCAGCAAAACGACATGTTCTGGGGCAAGGACAATCAGGACAATCTGTTCTGGGGAACCGGCAGAAACTTTACCCCTGCCAACGTAGAGGCGGCCACCAGAGGCCTGATGGAAAAATACGATGCGACAGGCGCTGACTTCTCAAGCGAAATCGCAGTCTATGAAAAAGCCATCGGCGATCAGACGGCGATCTATAAAGAAAAGATCACAAAAGAGACCGCCGCCATGAAGGAGTTGGCGGAAATGCTGAAATAAAACTATCATTTAAATGCCCACACCAAAAAAGCTGCCTCAATGAGACAGCTTTTTTGTTTCTGCTAATTTTATACGAAGCCGAACATCGTAGGAAGCCATAGTGACAATCCCGGCACATATGTAGTGATGATCAGGGTCGGAATCCATGCGAATGCGATGTAGTACATGGTCGGCCCCATCATCTCGTTGATCGGCGCGTTTCCGATCCTAGCGCCCAGATACAGGAACGGGGCAGTGGGAGGAGTCACACAGCCGAGTCCCAGATTGACCCCCATGATCGCCGCGAAATGGACCGGGTTGACTCCGAGCTGGATCACCACAGGCAGCAGAATCGGCGTTGTAAGGAGGATCGCGCTGGTGTCGTCCATCAGCATGCCGATGATGATCAGGAACAGATTGACGAACAGGATCAGGACAAAGGTGTTGTCCGTGACTGAGGTCATTGCGTTAAGGATCATCTGAGGCACATCTTCCATGATGTAGAGCCTGGAAAGCATCATAACCGACAGCAGCATGATCATGATCACTCCGGCGGTCGTGCTGGCTACGACGAGAGCATTCCTGAAGGAATCCTTATTCAGCCCTCTATAGAACCAGATCCCCACGGGGATCGTGTAAATAACGGAAACCGCCGCGGCTTCCGTGGGCGTCAGAAAACCGCCGTAAATTCCGCCCAGAATGATGATAGGAGCCACCATGGCCGGAACGGCTCTGGCAGTTCTCTTCCCGAGGGTCTTTACATAAACCGCCGGCGGCATCGGATCCCGCAGCTTGATGTCCTGATTTTTCCGCAGCAGCCACAGGGTCACCGCGCTCAGCAGTATGACCAGGATGATTCCAGGGATTACCGTCGAAAGGAAGCANNAAGCCAATACGGACTGCCCGCCGATAAACGCGTAAACGATCATGTTCAGGCTCGGCGGGATCAAAAGACCGAGCAGGGACGCGCTGGAGATCAGCGCCGCGGACACTCCCCTGGGATATCCTGCCGCCGCCATCCTGGGCAGCATGATGGTCCCGATACAGGTCAGGGTCGCAAATCCGCTGCCCGAAATGGAACCGAACAGAGCGCAGGAAATGACCATCACAGCGCCCAGTCCGCCCTTCACGCGGCCCACGAACATTTCCACCCAGTTGATCAGACCCTCTCCGATTCCGCTTTTCTCCATGAGGTTTCCCGCCAGAATGAAAAGGGGGATCGCGACCAGGATCAGTGAGCTGACCTTGCTGAAACCGTACGGCAGCAGAAACGTATAGTCATAGCCGCCGCCGATGACGATGACCAGCGAGGAGGCAAAAAAGGCAAAGGGAATCGGAACTCCCAGTAAAAGCACAACGATGAGTATAATGACGGCAATTGCCACAATCATTCGCTATCCCTCCCTTCCATTGTCGACAGTTCGCCGGCGGGGATCGTTTTCCTGACATACTTGCCGATATAGGATTTCATCTCGTCGTAGAGGTACACTCCGTGGTAAAAGCTGGCCACAGCCAACCCAAACAGCAGGGAGGACTGGGAAACGGTCATCGGAATCCTCCAGACCGGCGTTTTGTTTCCCATAACGATGGTCCATTGGAACAGCTGGAAGGCCCAGCCGAGAAAGATGAGCCCCAGGACCAGCGACAGCGTATTTCTTACCAGCGCGAGGGATGCCTTGGTACGGCCCTCCTTCATCATGATGACGATAACGTCAGCCTTGATATGGCTGTCTTCATAGCTTCCGTAAGCGGTGCCCAGCATATAGAGCCAGAATGCGCATATGATGAGGATTTCCTCATATCCCAGAAAATTGATATTCAGAGCTCGGGTGATCACGGCCGCGAAAGTGATCAGGGTCACCAGGANNAGCCCTCTCCAGAAGGCTGTCTTTTCCAGTTTATTCATGCGCGTTCTCCTTTACAGCTTTTCAACTTCCGCCCTCATTCCATCCATGAGTTCCTTGCCCAGAAGCTCTTCCAGCTTCGGCCACGACTTTTCCCGCACGTAGTCCGCGTAGGCGTCGACCTGCTCCGGAGTGAATTCCACGACTTTCACGCCGTAATCGTCTGCGAGCTTTTTCTTGTAATTCTGTTCATTCTCCTGGGCGAGGTCAAAGCTCTTCCTGCTCTGCCCCTGGAATACGTCGATCAAAGTCTGGGCATCCTCCGGCGTTAGCTTGGCAAGGGTTTTTTCGCTGACGACATAGCTGGTGGCTTCCGCGTGTATGTAATTGACGTACATGTATTTGATCACCTGACCTACCCACGCGTAATTGATGTTCGGCGTGCCGCCCACCCATCCGTCCACCACCTTGGTCTGAATGGCGGTTGGAACTTCGGCATAGGGCACGGTGATGGGGTTATAGCCCAGATCTTCCTGCGCCACCCGGAACGTCGCCATGGCAGGACTCCTGGTCTTGACCTTTTTATTGGTTCCCGGAGTGAACACATCGTTGGGTTCCGTCACAAATGCCATCCCGATAAAGCCTTCCAGCACGGTTCCAAGGAACTTGACCCCATTTTGCTCCGTCAGATCGCCCAAGACTCCGGCCAGATAGGAATCCGGCGCAAACAGGACCTTGGCTTCGTCAAAGCTCTTCGCGTAGTATGGGACGTAAGCGGCTCCGAGCCTGGCATCCAGAGCATCCGGAATGGTGATCTGACCAAGGTCGATAGTTCCTCTTACGATCTCTTCATATACCGT
>DLFX01000157.1:0-689 GCA_002482405.1 Firmicutes bacterium UBA7709
CTCGCTTATGGCGTAATCGGTATTATGGTTTACTTCCTTATGACAAGCTTAGGCGAAATGTCCACCTACATGCCCGTATCCGGTGCATTTGAAACTTACGCGACAAAATTCGTCGATCCCGCTTTAGGCTTTGCCCTTGGCTGGAATTACTGGTACAACTGGGCCATCACCGTCGCCGCTGAGCTGGCCGCAGGCGCTATCGTTGTGAAGTTCTGGCTTCCCGACACCAACGCGATCATGTGGAGCGCGCTGTTCCTGGCAATTTTATTCCTGCTGAACTTCTTCTCGGCGAGAATGTACGGCGAAAGCGAATTCTGGTTTGCCGGTATCAAAGTAGTTACCATCATCATTTTCCTGGTCGTTGGCCTGCTCATGATCGTCGGCATCATCGGAGGCCATTCCACCGGGTTCCAGAACTGGACCGTCGGTGACGCTCCCTTTGCCGGAGGAGGCCTTGCCATAATCAGCATCTTCATGGTTGCCGGATTCTCCTTCCAGGGAACCGAGCTGGTAGGCGTAGCCGCCGGAGAGACGGAAGATCCTGAGAAGAATGTTCCAAAGGCCATCAAAACTGTATTCTGGCGTATTTTGATCTTCTACATCGGCGCCATCATAGTGGTAGGCTTTATCCTTCCTTACAACGATCCGAATCTGCTCCACGCAAGCGGGGATGTAACGGATATCGCCAT
>DLFX01000157.1:726-6609 GCA_002482405.1 Firmicutes bacterium UBA7709
AACGCGGTCATCCTGACCTCCGTTCTTTCCTGCGGAAACTCGGGGATGTACGCTTCCACCCGTATGCTCTACGCCATGGCGGTGGAAGGCAAGGCTCCGAAGATCTTCAAGAAGGTCAACAAGAGAGGCGTGCCCGTTCCGGCCCTCGTGCTCACCACGATCATCGGCGCGCTGTGCTTCCTGACGTCTCTTTCCGGAGACGGCACCGTCTATCTCTGGCTTGTAAACGCTTCCGGCCTTGCAGGCTTTATCGCATGGCTCGGGATCTCTATCAGCCATTACAGATTCAGGAAGGCTTTCATTGCCCAGGGGCACAGCCTGGACGAGCTGAAGTTCAAAGCGAAATGGTATCCATTCGGACCGATCCTGGCGACCGTGTTATGCGCAATCGTAATCGTCGGTCAGGGAATGTCCGCCTTCTCGGGCGACACCATCGACTGGCTCGGAATCCTGGTCGCTTACATCGGAATTCCGCTCTTCCTGATCTTATATCTGGGATATAAAATCGTAAAGAGAACAAAGGTTGTAAACCCCAAGGAAGCCGACCTGTCGAAGGGCTTCGCGAAATTGGACTAAGCACAACTGTGGATTGATTTCCATATGCGAACCGATACTAAATAAGTTATATAAAATCCTGCCCGATTTGGGCAGGATTTTATCATATTTATTAGGTATAGAAAGTCGCCTCTTCAGGCGGCTTTCGTCACTTTCTAAGTCTGTAACTCAGAGTAATAACCCCTAACTGTAAATTTTGATAATAAAACAGCTAATGATGCCGTCAGTCCAGCAGGCCTTCAAACTGCATATTGTAAAGTCTGGCATACAGGCCCTGCTGCCCCAGCAGGTCTTCGTGAGAACCCCGCTCGGCGATGCCGTTCTGGGTCAGGACCAGAATCTCATCCGCGTTCCGAATAGTAGAAAGGCGATGGGCGATGGTGATGGTCGTCCGGTTTTTGGACAGCTCCTCCAGCGAATTCTGTATGAACCGCTCGCTTTCGTTATCAAGGGCTGACGTCGCTTCGTCCAGAATAAGGATCGGCGGATTTTTTAAAAATACCCGGGCAATGCTCAGGCGCTGCTTCTGCCCGCCGGAAAAGCGGACGCCCCGCTCTCCCACCAGCGTGTCATATCCATCCTCAAGGCTCAGGATAAAGTCATGGATATTGGCTTTCTTCGCCGCTTCGACAATCTCCTCATCGGTGGCGTCGGGCCTGCCATACGCGATATTTTCCCGCACGCTGGTATTGAAGATATACACCTCCTGCTGCACGACGCCGATATTGCGCCTGAGAGACTGCATGGTCACATCCCTCACATCTTTTCCGTCCACGTACACCGCGCCCCCTGTCACATCGTAGAAGCGCGGGATCAGGCTGCAAAAGGTGGTTTTCCCGGCTCCGGAAGGGCCCACCAGCGCCACATTCCGGCCCGAGGCAATGGACAGGTTGAGGTTTTGCAGCACCAGCTCGCCATCCTCATAGCCAAAGGACACGTTGTCAAAGCGAATATTTCCTTGAATGACGCCGCAGTCGGCCGCGCCGTGACGGTCCTGAACGTCCGGATCGGTGTCCAGGATCTCAATCATCCGCTCAAAGCCGGCGTAACCCTTTTGAAACTGCTCCGTAAAGTTGACCAGCCGGTTGATGGGGTCCAGGAACATGCTGATATACAGCACGTACACGATGATGACGCTTGGTTCCATGCTCCCCTTTGCCACCATATAGCCTCCCGCTCCAAGGACGGCAAGATACATTACGCCCTGAAGCAGAGAGTTGAAGGAAAAATAGCGCCCCATCATCATGTAATTCGCTTTTTTGGACAGCAGAAACTCATGGTTTCCCTCTTCAAATTTCGACTGCTCCACGTCCTCATTGGAGAAGGACTTGACGGTTCGGATGCCGGAAAGGCTGTCCTGGACGATGGCGTTGACATCCGCAATCTTGCGGCGATTGTCCAAGAATACCGCCTCCATGCGCTTGTTGTAGTACAGCGAAAAGACCACCATGGCCACTGTCACCCCAAGTAGAATCAGCGTGACGGTTACGTTGATGTTCATCAAAATGATAAACGCGCCGGCCAGCTTGACCAGCGAAATGAAAATATCCTCCGGACCGTGATGGGCCAGTTCGGAGATATCGAACAGATCGGAGATGATGCGGGACATCATCTTGCCGGTATTGTTTTTATCGTAATAGGAAAAGGACAGCTTCTCCATATGGGAGAACAGGTCGCTGCGCATATCGCTCTCCATGCGGGCCCCCATGATGTGACCCCAGGAGGTGATGTAAAACTGCCCGAAATACCGCAGGACATACAGCGCTCCCATCAGGATCAGAACCTGTACCGCGATCCTCGTCAACATCGAGACATCGGAAAGGACATACACGCTTCGCACCAGATAGTTGATGATCAGCGGCACCGACAGGTCCACGGCCGACACCAGCGTAGCACAGAACATATCCATAAAAAATGCGCCCCTGTAGGGCTTATAGTAGCGAACAAAACGTTTGAATAATCTCACGGTTTCCCCCTTTTTCTCTTCATTTTCATACCAAAACCCGAAGGGCCCTCAACAGGTCCTTCGCAAACTTCCAACGGACTATCAGCAAATCCTTCGCAAACTTCCAACGGACTATCAGCAGATCCTCGGCAGCCCTTCCCCGTAGAGCACATCCACAACGCGGCTTCCGCCGAGTCTTGTCTTCATGACGACGCCTTTGCCCGCGACGGCTTCCGCAATGATTGCCGCGTTCTTTCCCCATTCGGTTTTCCTCATGAGCTCCAGGGCCCTTTCCGCGTCCTCTGCCGCAACGATGGCGATCATCTTGCCCTCGTTTCCCATATAAAGGGGGTCCAGGCCTAAAATATCGCAGAAACCGGCGACTTCCGGGTCCACCGGCAGAGATCCCTCTCTGATTTCGATTCCGCATTGCGAGGAGCCTGCGATCTCGTTGAGCACCGTTCCGAGTCCCCCTCTGGTCACGTCCCTCATGGTCTTAACGTCGATGCCGTTTTCAAGGAGGCTGTTCACCAGAGAATTCAGGAAGGCGCAGTCGCTTTTGATATTGTTTTCGATCTCCATCCTGGCGCTCAGGATGCAGGCGTGATGGTCGCCCAGAGTACCCGAAAGCAGGACTGCATCTCCTGGACGGCAGTTTTCCGCGCTGATATCCCGGCCTTCGGGGATGATGCCGATGCCGGAGGTGTTGATATACAGGCCTCCGTGCCCTTCCACCACCTTTGTGTCCCCTGCGACGATCCTCACCCCCGCCTTTTCGGCGGTTTCCGCCATGGACGCGACGATCTGTTCGAGAAGAGACACCTCGAGGCCCTCTTCAAGAATAAAGCCTGCGGTGATGAATTTCGGCTCCGAACCCATCATGAGAAGGTCGTTAACCGTGCCGCAGACCGACAGCTTTCCGATATCCCCGCCCTTGAACATCACAGGAGTCACCACAAAGGAATCGGTGCTGTAGGCGATCCTGCCATGGATCTCTAAAACCGCGGCGTCCTCCATTTTATTCAATATATGATTGGAAAAATATTTGCCGAAAACGTCTCTCATCAATTCGGCGGAGTCCTTGCCGCCGCTGCCATGAGCCATTGTGATCTTCATTCTTTTTTCTCCTTTTAAATAAATGCTGAGCTGAGAGAACGTCTATACGTTCCTATACCAGATCCCGCAGGCGCCCTCTGAAGAAACCATGCACGGACCATAGGGATTCGTTGGGTTGCACGCCTTCCCGAACATGGGGCATTCGCTTGGATTGATTCTCCCGATGATGACGTCGCCGCAGCGGCAGGCGGCAGGCAGTTCGATGTCCTGGTCCAGACCCCTGCTTCCCGCGTCATAGGACGCGAATTCCGGCCTGAGATAGAGCCCTGAATCGGGGATCATTCCAAGACCGCGCCACATGGCGGCTCCCGGCTCAAAATAGCGGGCAATGATCTCCTGAGCTTTCACATTTCCTTCGGTTTTTACCGCGTTTTTATATAAATTATGGACCGCCGCCGGCTTTCCCGGATGCTCCGCCGTTTTTTCCGACTGCTCCGTCAGCTTTTCCTGCCGCTCCACCCCTCCAGTTCCTGCGGCGCCCCGCGCTCTCTTAGCATCCAGCTGCCTTATGATATCATAGATTCCCGCCAGGATGTGCTCCGGCTCAAATCCAGCCACAGCGCAGGGCTTGCCGTAATCCTTTACAAGCTGCTCATAGGCGGAGCTCCCGATGATCACGCTCACGTGACCAGGACAGAGAAAGCCGTCGATGGCGTCTTCGTTTTCGCAGATCCAGTTTAAAGCCGGCATCACTGTCTTCAATGCCGTCAACAAGCGGATATTTTTCACCCCTTGGCGGTCGGCTTCCTCCATGGTCAGCGCATAGGCGGGAACCGTGGTCTCAAAACCCACTCCTGCAATCACATAGACGGTCTGCGGATTTTGCCTCGCCTTTTCCACCACTTCTATAGGTGAATACATCAGCTCGACCCTGGCGCCGTCCCCCTTTGCCTGGGAAAGGCTGCCCTTTTGGCCCGGCACCTTCATCATGTCTCCGAAGGTTGCCAGCACGTGGTTTTCCTTCATGGCATATTCAATACACCGGTCGATGTAGGCCGACGGCGTAACGCATACGGGACATCCCGGACCCGAGATCAGCTTGATCCGCGGCGAGATCAGACTCCGCACCCCACCCTTAAAAATGCTTGCGGTATGGGTGCCGCAGACCTCCATGATCTTTACCTCGGGGCCGTCATATTCTTTCAGTTCTCTGATGATCTGTTCAACATTCAACATCGGTTTACGCAAGCTCCTCTAATTCCTGAAACAACTCGATCATTTCCAGCGCCCTCTCCTTGGGCATCACCTCAATGGCGCAGCCTGCGTGAACGAGGACGTAATCCCCCACCGCCGCGTCGATGAGGCCCACGTTGACGTCGACGAGGTTTCCGTTGAAATCGACCTTCGCTTTTGGGGGATTGACGGAAATAACTTTCCCAGGTATTGCAATACACATAATTATACTCTCCTTGCTCATGGCCGGATTCCGGCCTCTATCTCAATTTGGATATCTGAAAATGGGTATCCTCTATATGAATTTTCTTTTTACCACGATGGCCCGTTCGGGGCACATCTCCTGACAGCAGTAACAGCGGATGCATTTTTTATAGTCGTACACCGGAGGCTCTTTCTTTCTGTCCGTCCGGATTGCACCGTTATTTTCTTCCTGAAAGAATACCGCCTTTCCTTCCACCGGACAGGCGGCGACGCAAGCCCCGCAGCGAACGCACCTGTTTTCCAGAATGACCGGCCTTCTAGCCAGCGCCTTCATCTTGTTGAGAACGATCCAAATCCCTTTCCCCTTAAAGGTTTTTCCCCTTAAAACATCAAAGTCAGGGTTGCAGTAGAGCTTCAGATCCTCGACACCGATAATTTCAATATCTTCCTCTTTCCAATGGCCCAACCCGAAAGCCTCCCCATAATATACCGTAGGCATATCCGAGGGTTCCGCGCAGATANNGCGTCCAGCGCCACGGGATCCTCGGAGATAAGGATCACATTCATATTCACCGGGGTTCCGGAGCTGGGACCGTTTCCCTCCATGGCCACAATGCCGTCCATGATATGGAGCCTGGCGGGAAGCAGCAGGTTCAGGTCGATCAGCATCTGAGCAAAGCTTTCCGGATCGGGATATTTCGCATGAGCCGCAGCCTTGTTGACCCCGTGAACGCATCCGAACAGGTTCTTCACCGCTCCGGTGATGCGCTCCAGTTGGTGAGTTTTCATCTTACAGATATTTATAATGCCGTCCGCGTCCAACGCTCCCTGGCAGATTTCATATTTTCTTGCAGTTATCCCTCGCGTATATTCAACGGTCCTGCTCTGGG
>DLFX01000157.1:6617-13525 GCA_002482405.1 Firmicutes bacterium UBA7709
TCCAGGCGTCCGGCGGCTTCTTTGAGCCCGCAGGCATCAGCGGTCTTTTCCGCGCTGCCGGGCATCCCCGGGGAATCGCCATAGGTCAATTTGTCAAATCCGCCGTCTCTCAGGCTTCTTCCCACCGCTTCGAAGATCGCAGGATGTGTCGTCACAGCCTTTTCCGGGGCATAACGGCTCAAGAGGTTCGGCTTCAAAAGGAGCTTTTCCTCCGGCTTCACAAACCGTTCCCAGCCGCCCAGAAGAGCGACGCCCCGATTCACCGCCTGATAAACCTTTTCCCTGTCGTATCCCTCGCAGGGGATCACCGCCACCTTACTTTTCAATTTTATCTCCTGTTCTCCCTGCCATCGGGTTTGCTGTCATCCTCTTTTCCCCTGCCTTCAAGCCCACCTTCGATATTATCACCAGGCCGTTTTTTCGTCAAATATTTCATGCCGATGTAGTTCTGGCCCAGACAGACTCCTCCGTCGTTGGGGCTCACGGAAATATTATAATACGGATGGAAGCCTTCCTCCCGCAGCAAAACCAGGGATCGCTCCATCAGGATTTTATTCTGGAATACGCCGCCGGTCAGTGCTACCGTATTGATACCCTCCTCCTGGCGGATCATTCGGCAGACCTCTAAAATCATGTCTGCCACGGCGTAATGAAATCCCAGGGCGATCCGTCCGGGGTCGATCCCTGAGGAAAGAGCTTCCGACCCACGTCGGAACACCGGTTCCGCGGAGATCAGAATCTCCGGGCTGACTCCAAATGCCATATCCCAGGGTTCCAGCCCTTTTTCAAGGGCCTCTGCCGCGGCATTTTCCAGCATGATGGCACATTCCCCCTCATACCGGTTGTAGTCGTGGATGCCCGTAAAGGCCGCCATGGCGTCGAACAGCCTGCCCATGCTGGAACTGTCGATGGTATTGATCCCATGTTCAATTCCCGCTTTCACCGTGGGCCACCGGGGATCTTCCGGTTCACGCACCGCGTCTCCGGTTTCCCTGAGCAACATCTTCTCATTTCGCTTTCTGTAATGATAAATGTAGCTAAAGGCGGATTTCCAGCCCTCCTTCACGGAGGAATCGCCTCCAAGCATCTTGACGTACTCCAGATGCCCTCCGCGCCGGAACTCCTCATCTCTGCAGATCAAAAATTCACCGCCCCAGATGGCGCCGTCGATACCGTACCCGGTGCCGTCAAAGCTCACGCCGATCACCGGGCCCTGCAGGTCATGTTCCGCCATGACCGAGGCCACATGGGCGTGATGGTGCTGAACCTTCAGAAGTTCCGCGCCATGATCGGCCGCGTACTGCTCCGCATATTTTGTGGTGAAATAGAGGGGATGGAGGTCGCAGACCACCAGCTGCGGATGGATGCGAAAGAGCTCTTTCATACGTTCCACATTTTCCGCGTAAATTTCTCCGACTTCCCGGCTGTCCAAATCGCCGAAGTACTGGCTGACGTAGGCGAAAGCCCCTTTGCTCAGAGAAAAGGACGCCTTCAACTGCCCTCCCGCCGCAAGGATCATATCCTGCTTGGTTAGCTTATTGTTAATATACAATGGGACTGGCGCATAGCCCTTGGAGCGTCTGATCATCTGAGGCTGCCCGTCGATGATCCGAGCAACGGAATCGTCCAGCCGAATCCGTATCTTTCTTTCATTGTAAAATACCGCTGAAAGGGTTTCTTCCTCCTGCCGCTCCGACGGTTTGGAGCATTTTGGCGTCAGGGAATCCTGCAGATCGAACATGTCTTCATCATCTTTAATGATGGGCATATCGGAAAGATTGGCGCTGGTCATGATCAGCGGTCCGCACCAGCTGATGAGCATGAACTGGACTCCCATGCTGGGCAGAAACGCGCCGATATACCGGCTTGTCTTATATACCTCCGGGCAGATCGCCCTGTTATTCTCTGATTTATGCTCCAACAGAACGATGGGCTTTGGGTTGGAAAGCAGCAGCGCCTCTTCCTCCGCACTCACACAGCAGTATTCCCTGATCTGCCCCATATCCCGGAACATGACGGCAAAGGGCTTCTCCTCTCTGATTTTCAGCCGTCTGAGTTTTTTTACCGCACCCTCGTTAAAAGGACTGCAGACAAAATTGTACCCGCCGACGCCTTTGAGAGCGATGATTTTCCCCTGGTCGATCAACGCCGCGGCAAGGGCCGCGGGAGCAATGGCCCGCTCTTCAATCTTTTTGCCGGCCTTCAGCTCCGGACGCGCGACGGAAACTGGCCCGCTGCAGTTTTCTGTAAGCCGGTATTCCAGCATCGGCCCGCAGTCGTGGCAGGAGATGGTCTGGGCGTGGTAGCGCCGGTCTTTCCGGTCCGTATATTCCCCATCGCAGAATTCGCACATAGGGAACTCAATCATGGCCGTGTTGTCGCGGTCATAGGGGATTCTGTCGATGATCGTATACCTAGGCCCGCATACCATACAGCTGATAAAGGGGTGCACNNGGTTTTCCGGGTCCTGGAGCTCCGCGAGACAGTCGGGACAAATGGACAGGTCCGCCGGAATCATGGCGGCCTCGTCATCCCCTTCGTCGCTGTCCAGTATGGTAAAGCGGTCGAAGCTCCGAAGCTCCAGCTCCTCGATCTTGATATGGACAATTTCAGCAGGAAGGGGTTTCTCCCTTTTCAGCGCTTCGAGAAAAATCCCGATCCGTTCATCGGTATCCGTTATAATAACGTCAACAAGACCGCCGATGTTGAGGACTTCTCCCTTCAACCCGAGGCGGTCTGCCAATTTAGCAACAAAGGGCCGGAAGCCGACCCCTTGAACGATTCCCCATATTCTGATTTTTACGGTTTTCCTGTCGGACATTTTACTCTCCGTGATGATGATGGTGATCCGTGTCGCTGTCCCCGTGATGGTGATGATCCGTATGGCCGTCTCCGTGATGGTGATGAACGGCTTTTGCTTCTTCAGCGCGCTTTCCGATCCATTCCGCGATCTCGGCAAAGCCCTCCCCGGTCTTTCCTGATACTTTAAACACGGGCACTTCTTTGTTCAAAATCCTTACGCCCTTCATAAAGTATTCCTCGTCAAAATCGAGATAGGGCAGCAGATCCACCTTGTTCAATACGATCACATCCGCCTTTTCAAAGGCAAGGGGGTATTTGTACGGCTTGTCGCTGCCTTCGGTCACGGTGGAAATCAGCATCTTGCAATGCTCGCCTATGCTGAACTCCGCAGGACAGACCAGATTTCCGATGTTTTCAATGAACAGGACGCCCTTCTCGTCAAACCGGATGTTCTGCACCTGATTGTGAATCATGGGCGAGTCCAGGTGGCAGGCCCCGAAGGTGTTGATCTGGAACGTATCGATCCCCAGTCCCCGGAGATCCTTCGTGTCGATATCGGATTCGATATCGCCTTCTATGACATAAGGCTTCAGGCCTTTTAAGTTCTTGATAATATTTTTAAGAGTGGTGGTTTTGCCGACTCCCGGCGCGCCCATCACGTTGATCACGTAAATATGCTGATCCGTCAGATCCTCGTTGATATGGGCGGCGATATGGTCATTCTCGTCATGAATGTTCGCCATCATGTCTACTTTTAAAACATCATGCATGGATAATTTCCTCCATTTTTGTCCCTGCTATGGGTATTCCGGCCAATTCCTTCTGATTTCGGCTGGCTGGCTCCGGCTGACTGGCTCATTCTGAGCAGAAATTCAGATTTAGGCCAGTTCTGGGCTTTGTTAGGCCTGTTCGGGCTTTGCTAGGCTTTGTTAGGCCAGTTCTGGGCCTTGTTTGCTCAGAATTTCAACTTTAGGCACGCATTTTACTTTTTTTGCTCAAAATTTCCAATATAGAGTAACTTTCCGCTCATATTTTTAAGAATAGAGTATATTTCCACCCCTAACAGGCTGAAAAGTATGAAAAACATACTCTATAGTCAATATTTTGAGCAAAACAGAGTACCCGGCTACTCTATACTCAATATTTTGAGCAAAAACCCCCGTTTGGCTACGCTATACTCAAAATTTTGAACAAAACTCTCCGCTCGGATACTCTATAGCCAAAAATTTGAGAAAAACGGCGGCCAAGCTGTTCTACCGGCTGTTTTACTGGCTGTTTTATAAATAGATTTCTGAGCGGTTTCCATGGCAATATCCCTGGCAGCCGCCCTTTTAACGCTCGATTTCTATCGATTCAATATAGAATTCCTTGCCGATCTCCGTGGGTTCCCCGTCCGCTCCGCATTTGGGGCAGGAAAAGGACAGAAATTCCCGCTCAAAGAGCTCTCCGCAGCCGGTGCATCTCATCTTCGCCCTGACGGGCTCGATCTCTACCGCTGCTCCTTCGCAAAGAGTTCCGGCTGAGATCACGTCGAAATACATCTGGATGGAGTCGCCGACAAAGCCGGAATATTCCCCCACCACCAGCTTTATGGATTTAACCCGAGAAGCACCCAACTTCGTTGCGTGCTCCTCGGCCAGTTTTATAATCTGTTGTGTAATTGGAAATTCGTGCATTAATTTATTCTTTCCAGGTGTCACGCGCCGGGGTATTCTCGTGAAAAACCATCCGAGCGGTTTCTAAGAGAATATTCCCTGGCGGTGACACGTTCTATAATGCTTATTCTGCGGCGGCTGCCGGTTCAGCTTTCGGTTCCGCCTTCACTTCAGGCTTTGGTTCCGGAGCCGGCCCGATATAGGTGTCCACGATCTTTTCGGTGCTTGGCGTCGTGTATGTATTCTCGTTCGTCAAGCATTTCTTCGGGCATACCTCTACGCAGCAGCTGCATTGGATGCACTGCATTCTCGCGATTTCCCAGGATCTCTTCGCCCTGTCAACGATAATGGCGTTGGTGGGGCATTTTTTCTGGCAGATACCGCAGAAGATACAGTCGTTGATCTGATTTTCAATGTGGCCTCTCGTTCTTTCCTGCCACTGTCTCGGAATAACCGGGTACATGAGAGTGGCCGGCTTTTTGAACAGGCTTCTCATGACCATTTTACCTAATTTAAATGATGCCATCACTCTCACCTACCTTTCCGTACAGCTGATGCATGGGTCGATGGTCAGCACTATCATCGGAACGTCCGCCAGATCGCAGCCCTGCAGGCACTTGGTCATTGCGGGGATGTTCATGTTGGTGGGAGTCCTGACTCTGATTCTTTCCAGGAACTTGGAGTCCGCGCCCTTTGAATAGTAGAACGCTTCCCCTCTCGGCTGTTCGATTCTCGTAATGAATTCGCCCGCCGGCACATTTCCTTTTACTGCCACAGCGATTTCCCCTTCGGGAATCTGTTCCACCGCTTTTGCGATCAAGTCGATGGACTGATATACCTCTCTGATCCTGACCACGGTTCTCGCGTAGCAATCTCCGGCAGTCTCAACGATGGGTTCAAAATCAAGCTTGCTGTAGACGCCGTTTCCGGTGAGCCTGATGTCCTGTCTCAGCCCGGATGCTCTCGCCATGGGGCCTACCGTGCAAAGCTCGGCGGCATCCTGCAAAGAGAGATATCCTACGCCCACTAGTCTGTTCTTTACGGAATAATCCTGAAGGAAGGTGTCGGTCAGCTCTTTCAGTTCTTTCTCCATTCCTCTCAGAACCTTTACCATTTCATCAAGGGTATCCTTATCGATATCTTTTCTTACTCCGCCGACCTTACATACGGAGAAGATGACCCTTCCGCCTGTGGTCTTTTCGAATAAGTCGAGAACGCTCTCCCTCAGTCTCCAGCAGTGCATGAACAGGCTTTCAAAACCAAAGCCGTCCGCAAGGAGTCCCAGCCACAGCATATGGCTGTGTATCCTGGAAAGCTCATGCCAGATAGTTCTCAGATACTGAGCCCTCTCGGGGATTTCGATGTTCATGAGGCCTTCCACGGTCTGGCAATAGCCCCAGCCGTGTCCGAAGCTGCAGATACCGCAAATTCTTTCGATAACGTATACTAATTCAGTATACTCCTTTTTTTCCACCAGCTTTTCTAATCCTCTGTGAATGAATCCGATGGAAGGAATTGCTTCCACTACCTTTTCATCCTCAATTACCAGATCGAGATGTACCGGTTCCGGAAGAACAGGATGCTGTGGTCCGAAAGGAATAATAGTTCTTTTACCCATTTTTTCTACCCTTCCTTTCTCAGTCTTTTGGGTTCCACGGCGTGGGCTGTGAAACCTTGAAGAAACCGCCCCCGTAATTGAGAGCCATATGCTTGAACTTCACGCCGAACAGATCCTGCATTTCATTTTCATAGATAAAAGCGGCCCAGTAAACGCCGGTGATGCTCATAATTTCTTCTTCCTCGGGAATAACAAGTCTTAAATTCGTCAAAACGTGGTCTTTGTCGAAGGAATAGGTGAGTTCAAATCCCTCCGAAACCTTGGTGCAGCACATCTGACCGAGACGGTAGCCGTCATCCTTCAGGTCCTGAACCCTATCTACCAATTGAGCAGGCTCAATGGCGACAAAATCTTGAAGCTTCCACAGTTCACTCATTTTAAGCCTCCTCCTTTTCTTTTGCTTCTTCGGAAGCCGCTTCCGCCTTGGCGGCGATGGCAGGCTTCTTATCCATGGCGGCGCGCTTCTCAGCCAGAACTCCGAGGCCCTTTACAACGCCGTCGATGATGGCCTCCGGCCTTGCCGCGCATCCGGGGACGTATACATCGACCGGAATCACCGTATCGATGCCGCCCATGATGTTATAGCATTCCTTGAATATGCCTCCTGAAGTCGCGCAGATACCGATGGCTACCACAACCTTCGGCTCCGGCATCTGTTCATATATCTGTTTTACAACATTGATGTTCTGTTCGTTGACAGAACCTGTAACCAGAAAAATATCCGCATGCTTGGGATTTCCGGTATTGATGATACCGAACCTCTCGACATCGTACATAGGTGTAAGGCATGCCAATACTTCTATGTCACATCCGTTGCAGCTGGAACCGTCATA
>DLFX01000397.1:0-2332 GCA_002482405.1 Firmicutes bacterium UBA7709
GGCCGGGATTCGGAGGAGCGGAAGCTGCTGCAATTCGACGTAACCGCTTCCGACATCTACAATCTGGCCGTATACGGGGAGGTATACTCTCGTTCGGATTACGTTATGAAGCCCTACAAGAATTTCGGTTAGCAGTCTGGGAACGGCTCCGAAGCGTGATCTCCGCGCAGTCCCCGCAATAAAAGATTATGCAAATCCCTTGAAAAAAACTTCGGTTGGACTATAATGGTATATGTTGATTAAATTTTAATGGAGGACATTCGAATGAAAGTATTAGTTATCAATTGCGGAAGTTCATCTCTGAAATACCAGGTGCTCGATATGACAAACGAATCGCTTCTTGCGAAAGGTCTTGTAGAAAGAATCGGAATCGAAGGCTCGATCCTGACCCACGAAAAAATCGGGATGGACAAGTTCAAGCTGACGACCCCCATGGCGAACCACAAGGACGCCATCGGCCATGTGCTGGATGCTTTGGTAGACCCGGACCACGGAGTGGTAGCATCTATGGATGAGATCGGGGCGGTAGGTCACCGTGTCGTTCACGCCGGAGAAAAGTACGCAAGCTCCGTATTGATCACGAAAGACGTGATCGCCGCTTTGGAAGAATGCGTTGAATTAGCTCCGCTTCACAATCCGCCGAATCTTTTAGGTATCGCGGCCTGCCAGGAATTGATGCCGAATACGCCCATGGTTGGCGTTTTCGATACGGCTTTCCACCAGACAATGCCTCCTGAATCATATATTTACGCGATTCCCTACGAGTATTATGAAAAGTATAAGATCAGAAGATACGGATTCCACGGAACCAGCCATAAGTATGTGGCGGAAAGAACCGCGGATATTCTGGGCGTCAACATAAAAGACCTGAAGATCATCACCTGTCATCTCGGAAACGGCGCCAGCGTAACCGCCATCAAGAGGGGCCAGTCCATCGACACAAGCATGGGCTTCACTCCTTTGGAAGGCCTTGTAATGGGAACCCGTTCCGGAGATCTCGACCCGGCCATCGTATCCTATATCAGACAGAAGGAAAACCTGCCCTCCGGCGAATCCACCAATATCCTGAATAAAAAATCCGGCGTGCTGGGCATTTCCGGAGTAAGCAGCGATTTCAGAGACCTTGAAGAAGCCGTGGCACAGGGTAACGAGAGAGCCGCCCTGGCGTTAAAGGTTTTCGCTCATAAGGTAAGATTTTATATCGGAGCGTATATCGCGGAAATGAACGGAGTCGACGCCATCGTATTTACGGCGGGGGTCGGTGAAAACGACATCAATATGAGAGACGTGATCTGNNAGAGCTCGGAAACCTCGGAATCAAGCTCGATCTGGTAAAGAATAAGGTGAGAGGGCAGGAAGCCATCATCAGCAGAGACGATTCCAAGGTCAAGATCCTATTGGTGCCGACCAACGAAGAACTCATGATCGCCAGAGACACGTACAGCATTATCAAAAATCAGATCATATAAGCGGCCATGCCGCGCTGCCGGAGCGGAGCGGATTGCAGGGGTCGGCCAAAATAAAGGTTGACAATGTCAAATGCTGCATATATAATTTAGAAGTTAGTTTTACGGAACATGGATAGATTTAACGAGCAGAAGGAGGTGTAGAATAATGGCAGTTCCAAAGAGAAAAACATCAAAAGCGAGAAGAGACAAGAGAAGATCTCCTAATATGAAGATGGCAGCACCTGGATTATCAATTTGCCCCAAGTGCCACGAGCCTAAGCTTCCTCACAGAGTATGCCCGAATTGCAATTACTACGACGGTAAGGAAATCATTGCCGAAGAAGCATAAAAAAACAATTTAAAACGCCAGCGATGCTGGCGTTTTTTTATGATTCCATCATTTCCAATTTTCTTATGATATATCTTCCATCGAATGCGGATTTTATAGCATATCCTCCATGGAATACAGGCCGCTTGACTTGTCTACGATGAATTTTGCGGCTTTGATGGCGCCGCGGGCGAAGACCTCTTTGGAGTATGCCGTATGAGTCAGTTCGATCACCTCATCCGGCCCCGCAAAGATCACCGTATGTTCTCCGGGGATCGTGCCGCCCCTGACCGAATGGATTCCCATCTCCGTAATTTTGCACTGATCATTTTTGCTGTGCCTTCCGAAGACATATTCCTTCTTCTGAGATGCGGCTTCATTGATGACGTCTGCAAGCAGGAGGGCGGTTCCGCTGGGGGAGTCGATCTTTTTGCTGTGGTGCTTTTCAACAATCTCTATGTTGAAATCCTCTTCGAGAATTGGTACCGCGTTTTTCAGCATCTTTGAAAGCACGTTGATTCCAAGGGACATATTCGCGGAATGAAAGACGGGGATC
>DLFX01000397.1:2353-4452 GCA_002482405.1 Firmicutes bacterium UBA7709
ACCGGAACCTTTGCCTTTACACAATAAGTAAGCAGATCCTCGACGGCGTCGTGGCGGGAGAAATCTATGACCACGTCGGCCTTGGTTTCGCAGTCCAGAGGAGACACATAAAGCTTAAAGGGGAGGGGGTCGTCTCCCATATTGGGATCGATCCCGGCAATCACGCTCATATCGGATTCCTGGGAAATGATTTTCTGCAACGTCTTTCCCATTTTTCCGTTGCAGCCGTGTAAAATGACCTTTAACATATTTCATATCCTCCTTGCTTGTTGATTTTACGCAGTCTTGTTGCTGTTTTGCCTGTCAGATCAGCCCATAGGCGGCAAGTTCTTTCCGTATGATTTCCATCGACTTTTCTTCTGGAGGACACAAGGGGAGCCGGTATTCCAGTTCCAGTCTGCCCATCATATGCAATGCGGCCTTCACAGGGATCGGATTGACCTCGGTAAACAGTGCGTCGATGAGGTGTTTCATGTCGAGTTGGAGCTTTCCCGCAGCCTTAGTGTCGCCGGAAAGATACTTCATGACCATGTCGTGGGTATCCTTCGGGATGACGTTTGCCACTGTGGATATCACGCCCAGACCGCCTACCGAAAGGAGCGGTACGACCATATCGTCGTTTCCGGAATAGAGAGCGAAGTCGTCGCTGATGCACTTTGCGATTTCAACGACCTGGGAGATATTTCCGCTCGCTTCCTTGATCCCGGCAATGTTCGGATGCTTTGCCAGCTCAAAAACAGTGGAAGGGCTGATATTCACGCCGGTCCTGCCTGCAACTGAGTATAATATCATGGGAATATTAACCGCATCTGCAATTTTGGTATAGTGTTGAATAAGCCCTTTTTGTGTACATTTGTTATAGTACGGAGTGACCAGCAGCAATCCGTCGACGCCTGATCTCTCAAGCTCTTTGGACATATAGACCGCATGGACGGTGTCGTTGCTGCCTGCTCCTCCGATGACCGGAACCCGGCCGTTTACTTGTTCTACGGTATACTGAACAGTTTCAATATGTTCTTTGTCATCAAGTGTAGAAGCCTCTCCGGTAGTCCCGCAAACGATGATTGCGTCGATCTCCTGAGAGATTTGCCAGTCAATCAGCTGACCCAGGCTGGGGAAGTCAACCTTGCCGTCTTTAAACGGCGTAACGATTGCAACACCGGCGCCTGTGAAGAGTGTCATGAAGACTCACATCCTTCTTACTTAACTATTCAATTTTGACCGTCATTTGTTCTTTCTTTCATGTTATGAGTTATCTGAACATAAGTTGATGCTTTTTACTGTTTTATCAAAAGTTCTGCGATCTGCACCGCGTTGGTGGCTGCGCCTTTCCGGATATTGTCCGCCACGACCCAAAGGTTGAGACCGTTGTCGATACTGAAATCCCTCCGGATTCTCCCCACAAAGACTTCGTCCTTTCCGGCGGCGTCTCTCGCGAGGGGATAGACGGATTTTTCGGGATCATCCAAAACGACGATGCCCGGCGCTTCGGAGAGCAGTTTTTTGATANNCAAAGGTTTTTTCAAGCTCCACATTGATGGATTCGCTGTGGGAGTCGAAAACGGGAACCCGGACTGTTGTGACTGTGATCCTGATCTTGTCGTCGCCCAGGATCTTCTGGGTCTCATTGACCATCTTCATCTCTTCTTTAGTATATCCGTTTTCCAAAAATACATCGATCTGCGGGAGACAGTTTCCGGCGATAGGATGGGGATATGCTTTCATGATATCATGACCCGCGAGTCCTTCCTTGAGATCGTTGATTCCTTTCAGCCCCGAGCCCGACACCGCCTGATAGGTGGAGTATACGATGCGCTTGATTCCATATTTTTCATGGAGCGGCTTCAGCGGAACCACAGCCTGGATCGTCGAGCAGTTGGGATTTGCAATGATCCCCTTATTCCATTTGATATCCTCCGGATTGACTTCCGGCACCACAAGGGGAACTTCCTTATCCATTCTCCAGGCGCTGCTGTTGTCAACGACGACTACGCCTTTGGAAGCCGCGATGGGAGCGAACTTCAGGCTCGTGGAAGCGCCTGCCGAAAACAGCGCGATATCGATAGGCTTATCAAAGGAGTTCTCATTCAGCTCCTCAA
>DLFX01000276.1 GCA_002482405.1 Firmicutes bacterium UBA7709
TAGATTTTTGTCGTATAACATTCTGCCCGGTCTCGTGCTGGTTTACTATATTTCTATTATAGAACCCGCGGATATGTACTGTATTCGATCTCCTAAAATCCCTTTCAGGATTTCAAAGGATTCACGCCCGGTACAATGCCCCGTGTAATACATGGAACCTGTCCCTTTTAGAACCTCTCCGATCCGGGTTACGGTGGAGGGGTCTTCACTGATGTTTTCACCGTAATTGTACAGATGGAATCCTCCGATAATAAAGTCGGGCTGCTTATTTTTCAGATAGGCGGAGCTGTTTGTAATGTTGACAATGCCCCGGTGGGCGCACCCCGCAATCAGCACTGTTTTATCATCCTCGGTTATGATCAGGTTCTGTTCATGGGCAAATTCATCCTCCACGACAGCATCTCCTTCTTCCGCAAACAGGGAATTGTTGCATGAAGACAAGAGATCATTCCCGGTAACCCATGAGAACAATGAAAGCTCATGACTGATGGGAAAAACGTCGCCGGTCAGGACGATCCGTTCATGATCGGCCAGGGTTTTATCCAATCCGATGTAGGAAACACGCTTTGGCTTCTTTGAATAGTGGTTCTCAAAAGCCCTTTGATTGACATAAACCTTCGCGCTGCCGTTTTCCTTCAGAAAGGCTTTCAGGCCGCCTCCGTGGTCGTAATGACCGTGGGAGATGACGGCCAGGTCAATATCTTTTATATTCACATTTAGCTTTTTCGCGTTTTCCAGAAACAGATCGCTTGCGCCCGTGTCAAACAGAATTTTATTATCCTTCGTTTCAATGTACAGGCTCAAGCCGTGTTCACTCCGAAAAGCAGGGGAGATCGCGGTGTCCTCCGCTAAAACTTTAATTTTCATAGCTTGCCTCCCGCTTGTCATAAGGTTTGGAAGTTTGGTAATTCTTTTATTCCTCTGGATGATTACGCCAGCAGCAATTTTTCCGGCAAGCTTTCCCTCTGCAGTTTTGACCGCAGGAAACTTCCTTTGAGCCGCAGCTGGGGCAAATATACTCCCCGCCCTTGATGGCGTCGAGATTTTCGTAGCTTTCCATCCATTCCTTGCCGCAATGGGAGCATTTTACCGGGCAGATATTCAAAGTAAAATTGCCGCCTTCGATGAGTATGGATTTTCCGTTTATCAGGCTGTCTGCGATTTTTTCTCTGGCTGAAATAAGGATGCGCTGGAAAGTCGGCCTGGAGACCTCCATCCTGGCGGCGCATTCCTCCTGCTCCATCCCTTCCAGGTCCTTCAGCCTGATCGCCTCCAGCTCTTCCAGCTTCAGTATGTTCTTATCCACTTCGGGAAAATCCTTGTCCGACGGGATAAAATACGGTACGCTGGGGATGTTTTCAATTTTTCTCCATTTTGTTGGCCTTGCCATTGCTTATCAACTCCATTAACAGTAATTGTTTACGATAACAGTTTATTTGCGCAAACCAAGTATGTCAATGGTTCAATTTTATTTGATATTCGATGGCATTACACCAAATATAAATAACGCAAACAAATAATTGACATATGACCATAATTATTTATACTAAAATTAGAGAAAAAAGTCAATAGAAGGAGATTGAAAACGCTGAGAAATGAAAAAGGATAATAACAGGTTCAAAAAACCCAGAAAAAAGAGCTTCAAAGGGGAAGCGGAAATCAAGCCGGGCTGCACTGTTTGCGGAGCCCCTTTGGAATATCTGGAGCTCGCAGAAGACCTTACCTGCGCTGTCTGCGGCAAAACATTTTCATCAAATATCAAATGCGCCGGCGGGCATTACGTGTGTGACCGCTGTCACAACGGCGATGTGCTGGATCACATGGAGGAATTACTGATTAATTCTTCCGAAAAAAATCCGATTCGCCTTGCGGAAATGGTGTTTGACTTGCCTACGATGAGGATGCATGGCCCGGAACATCACAGCATGGTGCCGGCTGTGCTCGAAACGGCTCACCAAAACATTCTAGGTATTCGCGATATCGGAAAAATAAAAGAGGCGATTAAAAGAGGAAAGGATATCAAAGGCGGGAGCTGCGGCTTTCTTGGCGATTGCGGCGCCTGCGTCGGAATAGGGATCGCGGAATCGATCTATCTTGGGGCGACGCCCCTGTCAGGGGAAGAGAGAGGCAGGGCCATGCGGGCGACAGGGAAAGCTCTGATTTCCGCAGGAGAGCTTGGCGGCCCTCTCTGCTGCAAGAGGGATAGCGTCACGTCCATCAGAACCTATATGGAGATGAGCGAGAGATATCGGGAAGCCCCCGATTATGAATTTTCCTGCCGTTACTTTCGGTCAAACCCCCATTGTCTTGCCGTTAAATGTCCGTATTTTCCGTCGGCACGAAAAAATCCGTAAACCAGGCAAAAAAATTTGCGGGATGCTGCGGGGTATGCTATATTAAACGAAGTAAGATAAGGCCAGGTAAAGCCAGGTAAAGTAAAGCCAGGTAAGGGGGTTGATTGCTTCGATGAAAGGAAAGGATTATAAAGCGATCCTGCAGACTGTCACCCAAAACATCAATGAGGGCATTTACATCGTTCGCGCGGATGGGATGAGCATTATGTATAACGATAGAATGTCCAAGCTGGAAGGGATGAGGAGAGAAGATGTCATAGGCAGAAATGTCAAAGAAGTTCAATCCTTTATCCCGGATGAGGAAAGCACGCTGGTCAAAGCCTTGAATGACAAGATCATAACTCCGAATTATCATCAGACGTTCATCAACCAGTACGGCGAAGAGATCACGACCATAAATACGACTGTTCCCGTTGTCGACGAGGGCGGTGAAGTCATCGCCGCGGTCGAGATTGCCAGAGACGTCACTGAAATCAAAGAAATGACCAATACGATCCTCGATTTACAGA
>DLFX01000214.1:0-49237 GCA_002482405.1 Firmicutes bacterium UBA7709
GCCGTTTTTTAATCCCACACGCTTATTATTACCGCGCCCTTTTTTGCAAATATATTGGCAATTTAGCGCAAATATATTTGCATCTTGCGATTCTTGAAACGGTCGTAATCCTGATATTCGTTCTGTTTTATAAGTTATATTCTTTGATTTTTTTATATAAATTTTTCCTTGCAATCGCCAGATTGACCGCCGTTTTACCCACATTTCCGCCATTTTTCAGGAGCGCGTCCCTGATGTATTCCTTTTCAAATTCCCTTCTTGCGTCAAAGAGAGATGTCTTTTTGTGGAATGAATTTTTGATCTTTGCGTTCATCAATAATTCTTCCGGCAAATCCGTGATGTTGATCTGGGAATTCTGCGACATGACCACGAGCCTTTCCACGATATTTTTAAGCTCCCTCACGTTCCCCGGCCAGTCGTAGGCATAGAGCACATCCAGAATCTCCGGAGGCAGATAGGTGACTCCTTTGTTCATTTCCTTGGATAAGCACAGGACAAAGTAGTTGGCCAGAACTTGAATATCGCCCTTTCGCTCTCTCAGGGGCGGCAAACAGATGGGCACGACGTTGATCCTGTAGAACAGGTCGTTTCTAAAACTCCTTTTTTCCACCTCTTCTCTCAGGTTCTTATTTGTCGATGCGATCAGCCTGAAATTTGTGCAGATCGTGCCGGTTCCGCCCACCCTTTCAAATTCCCTTTCCTGCAGAACCCGAAGGAGCTTCGCCTGAGTGTTGAGGGGCAGTTCTCCGATCTCATCCAGCAGGATCGTTCCCTCGTTGGCGATCTCAAACTTACCTCTGTGCATCTTGTCCGCGCCCGTAAATGCTCCCTTTTCATGTCCGAACAGCTCGCTTTCCAGAAGGCTTTCCGTCAGGGCGGCACAGTTGACCCTGATAAAGGGCTTGCCTGCGCGGTTGCTCTGGTAGTGGATCATATTTGCTATGATTTCTTTTCCGGTCCCGCTTTCTCCGGTGATCAGAACCGTGGTGTCCGTCATGGCGATCTTAGTGACTTTTTTTCTGATCTCTTCTATCTTTTCCTCGCTTCCGATGAGGGGCGCCAGACCCGCCTGGTCAAACATCTGCTGCTTCAGGATGTAGTTTTCATCTTTCAGCGAGTAGAGTTCAAACGCCCTTTGGACGTTAAAAATAAGCTCGTCGATATCCGCCGGCTTTAGCATATAGGTGAAGGCCCCTGCCCTGACCGCTTCCACCGCGCCGGAAACGGAGCCTTCCGCGGTCAGCATGATCACCTGTATGGAGTCGTTGATTTCCCGGATTTTCTGAAGAAGGACCATTCCGTCCATCCTCGGCATGATGATATCGGAGACAACGACTCCCACCGAATGGCTTTTGATCATCTCCAAAGCCGCGAAGCTGTCGCATGCGGTGAGTACGTCAAAGTCATGGAGCTCGAATATCTTTTTATATATCTTCAGCAGATCCCTGTCGTCATCCACCAAAAGCAATTGATTATTGTATGACATCTCTCCTGCCCTCCTGTTCCTGGTCCATAGGGAGCGTGATAATAAATTTCGAACCAGCTCCCCTCTCGCTGATCAGCTGGATACTGCCCTGCATTTTTTCGATCATGATCTTTGTGATCCAGAGCCCCATACCGCTTCCGTTTCCGGTGGTATCGGTGGTATAAAACGGCTCAAAGATTTTATCCCGTATCCCCTCGTCAATTCCGGTCCCGTTATCCTCTACCGACAGGACCAGCGTATCACCGCCGGCGCCTTTTTCGTAAAATCCGGTAATCATGATCTTCCCCCCGTCTTTTATCGCGTTGATCGCATTGGAGATCAGGTTGAGAAAGATGTGCTTCAGCGGTTCCGTATCCCCAAGATAGAACAGGGGATTCGGCGAAAAGGAAGTCTCTATCGTTATATTCCTGTGGATGCTGTTTCGCCTGGTCAGGAGGATGACCTGATCGATGACCTTCGTAACGTTCCCCTGAACCTGTCTGCCTTTCGACGGGCTGGAAAATTCCAGGAGGTTGTAGATCACCTTTTCCGCATAGTCCGTGGTCTGCAGTATCGTATCGACGCTCATCTCTTCGGTTTCATTCCTAGTTTCCTTCGATGCCTTTAAAAGATACGCAGATCCTTTGATTACTGCCAGCGGATTTTTCAGCTCATGGGCGATGGCCGACGTCAACTGGCCTATTTCCGACATTTTTTCCCTCTGTGAGAGCTCCTTCTCCAGCATCACTCTCTTGGTTATCTTCTGGCTGTATACGACTACCTCCGACGCGACGTTGTCTTCCGTCAGAATGGGAAAATATGTGTTTTGAAAGATATTGTCATTGAACGCGATCCTGGTATATTGCTTTGACTTGGCCTGCAGGGACTCCTTTATTTTACATCCCTTGCAGATCCCGTCGCCCCCTGCGAGAACTTCATAGCACTTCCTCCCCTTTACCTCCTCCTGGGTTTTTCCCAGGGCGTCCAGGCTCTTGTCGTTGATCGTAATGATGTCCAGCTGAGGGTTCAAAATCATGAGCAATCCTCCGATGCCGTTGATGATGCTCTGAACCTCCTGATTTTTCTTGATCAGGTGGTCCGTATATCCCTTGATTTTGACGCTCATGGAATTGAATGCGTCGGAAAGAGCTTCGATCTCTGTGTAGTTATAAATCGGCTCTTTGATATCAAATTCCCCTTCTGAAATGCTTTTCGCCCGCCGGATCAGATCGTCAAAAGGTCTGGAATATTGCCTGTAGAAGAAAATTGCCAGGAGGATGTAGATGCAGAGGATACAGAGGATAAACAGAATAAATCGGGAATGCTCCAGATTGTTTATGGAAAGATACTGGTTCTGATTGATTTCAACCGCCAGCTTCCACGGCAGCGAATCCACAGTGGTAAATGCGATCATCTGGCCCTGGTTGCCTTGATTTGCACCCCTATATGTGATGANNTCTTCAAAGCACTTTTATAACTTTCGCTTAAGTCGGTATCCTCGATGATATTGGTCAGGGATACCTGCCCCTGGTCGCCGCCGCTGGGGACAAAGGAAGGATGGTAGATGATAGCGCCCGAATTGTCGAGGAGGTAGGCAATCCCGCTTTCCCCCAGCCGAAAATCGGCTAAAAACTCCTTTCGTATCGTTTCAAGCCGCACGTCGACGCAGGCGACGCCGATAAAACGGTTCCCGATGTAGAGCGGCGCCGAGCAGGTGATCATCCAGCCCGTCCCCATGTAATCGACATAGGGCTGGGACCAGACTGTTTTTCTCTCAGGGTTGTTCTGTTCGTTGGCCACGGTATAAAAGGGATCATTTTTTTGAAGGTGGCCGGGATCATAAAAGTCGGTGGATGCGCCGGGATATATTCTCAGCAGACCTTCTTCTGTGGCGATATACACCCATTGCAGATAGTGATGCCGCTCCATCATCTTTTGAAAGACCGGATCAAGCCGCTCTGTCGCGTTGATCTGCCGAACCGCGTCCCCGTTCAGCTCGGAGGTGCCCGGAAAGAAGATCGTAGAAGAGTCTGACCCCTTCTCCGCCTCCGTGTATAAGCTCCCGTTCTCTCCCGTCTTGTACTCCCCGGACAGCGCGGTTCGATCCTCCGACGCGATGAACTCCTCGGTCCATTTGGCCAGACTCTCCGTCTCCTTCGCGATCTGCCCCATGATCAGCGCAAGATTCTGCGCTTTTTCAGAAGCGATTTCCTGAAGGCTGTCCTCCGTGTTTCTGATGGTGTTCCTTCTGTCCTGCTTTAATACGTAAAATGTAAAAAATAGAGTTGCGGCAATATTGAATACAATAAAAATCAATAGAATCTGTGAAACCAAGGAATTTTTATCAAAAAGCTTCATTGCCGCGACCCTCCATACTACAGTTTCAGTTGTTGTTTCCGAAAAAGTTCAGTCAGACACTGCAAAGTGTCAGTCGTCAAGAATGGCGATGGCCCTGATGGGCGAACCGTCCGCATCTTTCCATTTCAGCGGAAGCAGGCAGACGGTAAAAATGTCGCTGCCGACCTGATCCAGGTTCACCAGGTTTTCAATGATGACCATGCCGCTGCTTAAAATTACCTGGTGAGAAGGAAGATCCTCCGCTTCCATGGAATCGATGGAGATCACATCGACGCCGAATCCCTTCTTCTTATTTCGGGCGAGATACTCCACGACCTCTTTATCCGCCACGGGGAATTTTCCGTAATACTCATCCTTTCCCCAATACCTGCTCCACCCCGTATTGAACAGAATAAACTCCGCTTCCTCCACCTTTGCCTTGTTCCTGTTGATTTTATCCATGGTGATCAGCTCGCCTTCCTTTAAATCGGTGCAGTCGACCACAAACCCCTTTCCGACAAAATTTGTGATGGGCATGGCGTCAAGAGTAGCGCCCTGGGCGTACAGGTGCGCGGGCGGATCCATATGGGTTCCCGTGTGGGAATACATGATCATCAGGGTTTCTTTAAATCCATCTTTTTCAAGGGTGTTTGCCGTGTTCAGCTTAGGGGTTTCCGTCCCCGGATAGACCGGCATATCCTCTGAAATGACATGGGTAAGATCGATTATCTTCATTTTTACCTCCTCAAGGCAGTTTTGCCTTTCCGTTCCGATGAATTCACTTTTTATTTTACCATGTTTTTTTAATAAATATCGCTATTTTTAGGTCAACACCCCCACCCCGAAAACCGCTCTATTTTTTCTTTTTCGATCCCTCCGGACAGCGCGTCCGCAATGGCGCGGTCGATGATTTCCACAGCTCTTTGCGCCTCTTCGAAAGAGAGTACGAGGGGGGGAGTAAATTCCAGCACATTGGAATGGATCCCAGTGCAGTAATAGAGCAGTCCCAGCTCATAAGAGCGAAAGACTACCAGCGCGGCCAGCTCATCAGCCGGCTCCTTCGTCCTCCTGTCCTTCACGAGCTCGATCCCGATAATCAGGCCCTTTCCCCGGACATCCCCGATCACCGCATACTTTTTCTTCAGCCCGTTAAACTGATCCAACAGCCAGTCGCCCAGCTTCGCCGCGTTTTCCGCGAGCTTTTCCTCTCTTGTGACCGCGATGGTCTCAAGCCCCGCGGCACAGGCCACAGGATTGCCCGCCGTCGTGAACAGGTGCATCCCCACGCCCGCGTCCATCAGCTCTCTCCGCCCTGCAACCGCGCTCAGAGGTTGGCCGGAGGCCATGGGTTTTCCCATGATCACAGCGTCGGGTACGACTCCCCAATGTTCAAATCCGAACATCTTCCCCGTCCTGCCAAAGCCGATTTTGACCTCGTCCAAAATCAGATAGATTCCGTTTTTGTTGCAAAGGGCCTGGAGGCCCTGGAGAAAACCGTCCGGAGGAACGATATCGCCGCCGTCGCTTTGAATGGCTTCAACGACCACCGCCGCCGCCTGATCCGGCTTGCAAACTGCTCCTAATATGTAGTTTTCAATGTACTTCAGGCAAAAAAGTCCGCAATCTTCCGGGTCCTTCTCGAAGGCGCAGCGGTAGCAATACGGATAAGGAAGCTTCACGACATTCCCGCCGCCCAAAAGCCTGCTTTGGGCCGGATGGCCGGACATGGCATAAGAACCCATGGTCTGCCCATGATAAGATCCTATAAAGGTCAATATCCTGGGCCTTTTCGCCGCGAAGGGCGCGATCTTGGCGACAAACTCGTTGGCGTCCGATCCGGAGTGCCCGAACCATACCTTTTTATCGAAATCGCCGGGAATCAGCTCCTTTAATGCCTCTGCCAGCTGGATGCTTTCGGCGCTCATCACCGAAGTCAGGGAAGAAAAGGACAGCCTGTTCATCTGCTCCGATACCACCCCGGCGATCCTGGGATGGCAGTAACCCGTATTGGCCACCGCCCATCCGGCGTTAAAGTCGATATATTCCTTTCCGTCGGCGTCATAGAGCCTGCTGCCTTCTCCTCTTTCCGCAATAAAGGGATAGAACCGCAGCTTCAACACGTCTGCAATGGCATTTGTGTCCCTTAAAAACAGTTCTTCGCTCTTTTTCACATCGACCTCTCCTCCTTTTCAATCAAACGTATCCGCGATAGCTTACACCATTCTTAGAAAGCAAATACAATGCCAATTAACCTGGCGTATCGAAACGCTGAAAGCCATGAGTTTTTACAAAATCAGGTCCTTGATTTTGTAACCAAAAGGTAACTTGTTTTACCAAAAAGTAACTGTGCTGTTTTTAGCCGGGTTTGCAAGGTTTTTAAACAGACGTTTCTCATGAGGCCCTGGTTCTCCGCCTCCCCTTGTTACTTTACGGTTACATTTCCGCAGTTCCCATTTCCCTGAAAGGGCCTCTTTTTCAGGAAAAACCGCCTTGGCATAAAAACTGCTCTTGACATGAAGCAGGAAAAACATCTGAAAATCTGAAAAGGAGGAATGATTATGAACCGCGACCGAAAGTACTTATCCTTTTACTATGAAACGACGAATGATTTCCCGGATATCCGCCTGGATCCGAAAAGAACCGCTCTGCTGATCGTAGATATGCAGAACGAGTTTGTTCTCCGGGATTTCGGGGAGGCTCTGGCCTTTAAAGAGGCGGGAGAATGGGAAAGATGGATCCCTTTCCACGACAGGCTTGACGATATCGTAATCCCGAACAATAAAAAATTGCTCGATTTTTTCAGAGAAAACGGGCTTACCGTCACCTTCGGAAGAATCGCCTGTCAGAGAGAAGACGGTGAAGACCGGTCTCCTGTTCAAAAGTCTGAGGGCTGGAATAACATGCTGCTTCACGTGGACAGCTTCGCCGCTCAGATGATCGAGCCGCTTACCCCGCGTCCCGGCGAAATCGTGGTGAATAAGACCACCGACAGCGTTACCACAGGGACGAATTATCTGCAGCTGCTCCGCTACATGGACATCGAAACCGTCATCGTCACGGGGATTGTAACGGATCAATGCGTAGCGTCCACCGTCAGAGGTCTCGCGGACGACGGCTACAAGGTGATCTGCGTCGAGGACGCCTGCGCCGCCGGAGACGCGGCATTGCACGAAAGCGAATTGAAAATCATGAACATCATCTATTGCGATGTATTGAAAACAGATGAGGTCATAGATCTTATCGAGAAAAATCTAAGCGTTTCCCTGTGCGGGTAAAGGAGGTAGTACCGTTATGAGTGATCCTAAAATCAAAGAAGTTACTCTTTTGAGAAGCATGGGCTTCTGGCAGATCTGGGCCATCGGCGTCGGCGCCGTCGTAGGGGACGGCATCTTCCTATACATGGGCGAGGGTGTCGCTTCTGCCGGTCCGTCGGCGCTGCTTGCCTTTGCCATCGCCGGTTTCCTTCAAATGTTCATCATGATCGCCATGGGCGAGTTGTCCGTAGGAATGCCGGAAGCTGGCGCCATGTCCGTCTGGGTCGAAAAATACATGGGAAAATTCTGGGGCCTGCTGTCCGGTCTGACCTTCTCTGTCGGCTGGGTAGTCCTGGGAGGTTCCATCAGCATCGCCCTCGGCCGTTTTGTCGCCTATTGGGCTCCTGTCGGAGGGCTGGAAGTGGCTACCGTTCTCTGGGCGGCAATTTTCTTTACCATTTTCGTCGTAATGAACATAGCGGGAGCCGCCATCGCCGGCACCGGCCAGTTGATTCTGACGCTGCTGTTGGTAGGCATCATGATTCTGTTTGCCGTCTTTGGCATCATCAAGGGAGTCAACATCGGTAATTTATCTCCGTTCTTCCCCAACGGAGCCAGCGGATTTTCCGCCTGCATACCCATTGCCACCTTTGCCTATATGGGCGCCGCCTGTATCTGTACCGCTGGCTCGGAATGCAAGAACCCGAAAGACCTGGGCAGAGCTCTCGTATGGTCCAGCCTCACCTTTATCATCGTATACTGCCTTGCCCTTTTCGTCGTACTGGGAACCATCGACTGGCAGAGTGCGTCTTTGGACGTTTCCATCTTTACTGTGGCCGCGGAAGTAATCTGGGGACCCATCGGAGGAACGATGCTGAATTTTGCCGCCTGGCTGGCCGCAGCAACCTGCCTGATCATGGGAACGATCTACACCCCTTCCCGGATCTTTTACGCCATGGCAAAGGAGGGCTACATGCCGAAGATCTTTGCCAGGGTCAACCCTAAGACCAACACTCCGGTGTCAGGCATCATCGTCATATGGGTCATCGGTCTCATCGGGATCGGCGCGGCAAAGGCTTTCGGAGCGGCCAATTTCTACGTCACCTTATGCAATCAGGCCGTTATCGCATGGTCGATCTCATGGGGGCTGGCCGTCATCGCGGGCATCCTTTACAGAAGAGACCTGGGCGCTGAAAGGATTAGAAACGAAGTAGGCTGGAAGCAGCCGTTTTATCCGGTAACTCCGGTTCTGGCGATCATCGGAATCATCTATGTGCTATATCTTTGCTTCTATGATTGGGCGCAATTCGTGGGCTTCATCCTCTGGGTCGCGGTCTACATCATTTACTATCTGCGCATCAGGGTCAAGATTAAAAAGGGCCTCATCAACGCGGATGTGCAATTCTAGTGCGGTAAAATTTATTCCCATAATCTCTCTGTTTGACATTTAAACATTAGCTGTAAAAAAATAAGATGGTTGAGTCACTCTCATCCATCTTATTTTTATTTACAATTTACAAATTATTATTATTTGCAATTCACAAATTTAAACCTATAGCTGATATTTCTTCATCTTGTGCTGCAGGGTCTGGCGTTTGATCTTCAGATATGCCGCCGCTTTGGAGATGTTGCCGCTGTATTTTGCCAAAGCCAGAGTGATCATCTCCTTTTCCATATTATCGAGATACCAGTCCATCCCCACCTGGCTGAAATCGTAGGTTCCTTTTATAAGGCCCCTGTCCTCATTGCTGAGGAGGATATGCTTATCCGTCAGAACCTGCTCGTCGTCAGCCATGGAAATTGCGGCCATTATGATGTTCTCCAGCTCCCGCACATTTCCCGGATAGTCGTAATGGAGCAGCTTTTCCTTCGCTCCGTCCGAAAGAGACTGGATCTTCTTCCCATAGCGCTTATTGTATTTCTCTATAAATTTGCCGGCCAGCAGAAGGATGTCGTCCTTTTTCTCCCGCAGCGGGGGAAGGTCGATCCCGATGATGTTCAGCCTGTAATACAAGTCCTTTCGCAGCTTTCCGCTTTGAATCAGGAGCTCCGGCATCTCATTGATGGTGGCGATGATCCGCACGTCGATGGGAATATCCTCCGTGCCGCCGACCCTGCGGATATAGTCCTCCTGGAGGACCCGAAGCAGCTTTCCCTGCAATTCATAGGGCATCGCGCTGATCTCATCCAGGAGAAGGGTTCCCCCGTCCGCCTGTTCAAACAGTCCTTCCCGGTCTATCGCTCCCGTAAATCCGCCTTTCGCGGTCCCAAAGAGGATTCCTTCCAAAAGGCTTTCCGGCAGCGCCGCACAGTTTTGGGCCAGAAAGGGTTTCTCTCTCCTGTCGCTGTCAAAGTGAATGCTCTGGGCGATGAGTTCCTTTCCGGTGCCGGTTTCCCCGTATATGAATACGGAAGCGGAGCTTTTCGCAGCCTTTCTGGCGATCTCAATGGTCTCCAGAAATTTTTTGTTCTGGCCGATGAGATTGTTGAAGCTGTACTTTCTAATGCGGTGCGCCTTCATCTTCTCCGGTTCCAGCTTCTCTTTATGTAAGTCAAGAATGGTGTTGGACATTCGCTTGATATCGGTTACGTCCTTTGCGACCTCAATCGCCGCGATGACGTTGTCGTTGTAGATAACGGGTATGGTGCTGTTGATGGCGTTGATCACCTCCCCGTCCCGGTTGAGGTAGGTCTGCTGCTTGTTCAGGGTGATCTTCTTGTGGTGCAGCGCCTGGAGCAGCGTGCTTTCCTCTTCGCTCATATTCCGGAAAACTTCCGTGAAGGGCTGCCTTAATACGCCTTTTCTCTGCATCTTTTCCAGGCGGGCCATAGCGTCGTTGTATATGATGGTGTTGCCTTCGCAGTCAAGGACATGGACCCCTTCGTCCACGATCTGTAAAACTTTCTGCATGATATATTCGTATTCTCTGACTTTCATAAGAGCTCTCCCCTCTCATTACTTTCTGAAAATTCACATTCGACAATATAGTCTAAAAGTTTTATTTCTAAGCATATCACAAATCCCTCTGCGGTGCAAATTATCTTGCGTTTGCAAATTTTTTTGCATTTTGTCTGCACCTTTTTCGCTCCCGGTCCGTTCTGTCTGAATTTTATCCGGCTATTGACTGGAATGGATTTGACATTTATAATAAAAAGCGCATTGGTAATAGACGATTGTGATGAAAACAAAAAGGAGACGTATTATGAGACTTAGAAAAGAAGCAGACGACTTACAGGAAGAGGAGATCCTGCTGATCGCCAGAGTATCCGACGCCCTGGCCCATCCGGCCAGAATTAAAATATATCGGTTTATCATGCAGAATAACCGGAACAGAAACCCTGTCTGTAACAAGGATGTGGTTGCCGCTTTTGACTATTCCCAGGCTACGATATCCCAGCATATTAAAAAACTCGTGGACGCAGGCCTTATCGAGGTGAAAAAGGACGATAAATTTTCCATGTACTTTGCGAATATCGGAATTCTCGGCAAATACCTCAACGCGACGAAAAAATTCGAGTAAACGTGTAAATTCGATAAAAAAAATAGTTTTACCCCTAATTTTGCTGCTGATTTTATTTGCCAAATGAAATTTAGATGGTAAAATATAACTAATAGTTAAAGCAATTATTCTATATCCTATGTGGGGAAGGCTTAAATATGGGAGTATATCTTATACCGATCATCATTATTGTGATCCTCGTGATCCTGCTAATCTATTCATTGCTGAGAAGCACGTCGGCGGTTACGGATAAAGACCACCTGGTCCGGTTTAAGGATGCGGCGTTGGACATTTCCGAAAGAATCGCAAGCGACCGCGATTCCTCCAATATCATTCAGCATATTCTGGAATCCTGTTTCAAGCTCATCCCGAGGGCTAAGTTCGGAATGATCCTGGTGTTCAATCCGGAAGGACTGCTTACCATAAGGGCTTCCGTAGGATTCAGCCGCAGTTCCGCCAGCGATTTCTCGCTGAAGCTCGAGGAGACGTTTCTCTATCTCGCAACGGACGGAAAGCTGAAAGGGCCCGTCATTATCAACCGGATTGACGATATCCTGCGGTCCAAGGGTGACGATGACTCGGAAGGGCAGAATTCCGCCATTAAGTCCGAGATATCCACTCCCCTGTATGTCGACGGAGAGCTTTTCGGCCTGTTATGTCTCAACGGCGACAAAAAAGACATCTTCTTGGATCGGGATCTTTACGTTTTGGAGTACATGGCAAACCAGATCGGCATCATAGTCAACCATCAGAAACTGTTTACTGAGATAAACGACATCTCCAAGCATGATACCCTGACCCATATGCTGAACCGAAGGAGCTTCGAGTCTGAGCTCGACAAGCTTTTGACCGATCCTTCCAAGGATGCGGGGGCGCTGTATTTCGTCCTCATGGATTTGGACGACTTAAAGGTGGCAAACGACATGTTCGGACATGCTTACGGCGATAAGATCATCCAGAACTACACTGAGATCATCAAGCGCTGCCTTGGTAAAAACGACTTTTGCGGAAGATTCGGCGGAGATGAATTTGTCGCTGTAATCCAGGGGGATTACCTCCATGTAAACTTCATCCTTGACGAGGCAAGAAAAGAGTTCATGAAGTTTAAGAAAAGCTCCTTCCAGGAGCAGGTCTTTGTTCCCGATTTCAGCTATGGCTACGCCTCTTTCCGTGAAGGCCTGGGCGATACGGACACCTTCTACAAGCTGGCCTATCAGCGGCTGCAGGAAATGAGAACGGACAAGCAGAATGACAAAATGCAGGAAGTAAAATACATAAAGAAAAACGACCGGCCGGGGGAGGAAATGCCAGAGGAAACGGAATTCGAATCAGAATCAGAGGCGCAAATCTGAAGAGAAAAGCGTAAAACTGAAAATACGATAAAAAAACAGCAGGGCGATGAATGAACCGACCTGCTGTTTTTTACTTCCATCCTGTGAACATTGACTCAAATCTCACTTATGATAGATTTCATTCCTTATGATCTTGAAGCTCCTGTATATCTGCTCCAGCAGCACCACCCGCATCATCTGATGGGGGAACGTCATCTTGGAAAAGGAGAGGCGGAAATCAGCCCTTTCCAGCATCTCCTCCGACAGTCCCAGAGAGCCTCCTATGACGAATACGATGTCGCTTCTTCCCGTGATTCCAAGGGCTTCGATTTTCTCTGAAAGGGCTTCCGACGTCAGTTCCTTCCCCTGTATTTCCAGGGCAATGACAAAGTCGTCCCTCTTGAGCTGCCTCAGAATGCTTCTGCCTTCCGCTTCCTTAACCGCCATCTCCTCCGTCGTTGACGGATTATCCGGGGCGCGTTCCTCTTTCAGTTCGTTTATCGTTAATTTGCAATATTTGCTCAGGCGCTTGCTGTACTCCTGGACCGCTTCCGTCCAATACCGCTCCTTCAGCTTGCCTATACATATAATTGTTATATTCATTTTTTTAACCTTAATACCGAAGTATGTCCCCGTAGAAACCGTGAAACCTTTTACCGTTTTCATGCGCAGCATATAAAAACGGCGGTTTCCAAGGGGACATACCCGGCATTCCCTATTGCGGAACCTGCTGTGATTCCGGCAGGTTCGCCGCTTCATCCATCGTTGTCAGGGTCACCTTCAGGGTCATCTCCCTGCCGTTTCTGAGAACCGACAGCTTTACCTCGTCCCCCGGCCTATATTGGAAAAGGCTGCTGATGAGCTGTGTCATGGTTTCGATCTTTTTGCCTTCCAGCCCGGTGATCACATCCCCCTCTTTAAGGCCGGCCTTCGCTGCCGGAGAGTCGGTATAAATCTGTACGACATATACGCCTGTATCTGTTCCGAGTTTCCCGTCGGGATATTCCTGAAGGTAATCCGCGACGCTGGCCCCCTTGATTCCTATATATGACCGCTTAAACTCCCCTTTTGATTTGATTTCATCCACGATGGGTTTTGCCGTATTGATGGGAATTGCAAACC
Source organism: Firmicutes bacterium UBA7709 (assembly GCA_002482405.1). The sequence continues at coordinate 13,010 of DLFX01000214.1, forward strand.
CCAATCCTTCGGCGCTCTGGGCCTTTGCGGAATTGATCCCGATGACCTGTCCCGCGCTGTTGAGCAGCGGTCCGCCGCTGTTTCCCGAATTGATGGAAGCGTCAGTCTGGATTAAGCCGTCCATGGTGATCTGAGACTGCCCGTCGGTGACGGTGATGGACCGGTTCAGGCCGCTGATAACGCCCTGGGTAACGCTTCTGTCAAAGGCCATTCCCAAAGGATTGCCGATGGCCGCCGCGTAAGCGCCGATCTTTACGGTCTCCGAATCTCCCAGCTCCGCGGCCGTTAAATTCGGCGCGTCAATCTTTACGATGGCAAGGTCGATGCTCTTATCGTTCCAGAGAACCGATCCGGTTACTTCCCTGCCGTCGGTGAGCTGGACCGTGATCTGTTCGGCGGTTCCGTCGCTGATTACATGGGAGTTGGTGAGGATATATCCCTTTTCATCTACGATGATCCCTGTGCCTACACCGCTTTGCACGCCCTTCTGAAGGCCGAAAATGCTCTGATATGTTACCTCCGTGCTGGTGCTGATGCCCACCACCGAAGGAAGCACCTTGGCGGCGATAGCTTCCGCCGTATTGACCTTATCGTCCGGTTTGATGGTGATATTTCCGGCCGAGGGCTGTCCTATAAGGCCGCCGCCGAAATACAGCGCNNCCCCGCCGAACCCGGCTCCCGCGGCAAGGACCAGGATAAGGACCACCGCAAGAACCTTTCGCCCGTATTTTTTCTTTTTCATCGGAGGTGGAGCGGAAATGCCCGGCGCTGCCGCCCTTTCGTCTCTTCCGCCCCCCGTGTGCGGCGTGAAATCCTTCCAGCCGCTTTCCGTTCTATATTCCCCTGATGCCTCTGCATTCAATTTTTCATCTGCGTTCAAATTTCTGTCTGAAAGTTCTTCTTTTAATTCATCGTTCTCCATTTTGAACCCCCCTATTACCGATTATCAGATTTCATAGACAAGGCTGATCTCGTCTCTTATGATGGTATTGAGTTCTAATTGCTTGCCTATGTAAAAATCCGCCTCTTCCAAGATGTTCTTCACCGTTTGGTACGCCATCTCGGGAAAGTTGTTTTCTCTGCTGAGATGAGCCAGGAGAACGCGTCTCTCCTTGTCGTTCTCCGACAGCAGGCGCAGTATGGTCTCGCCCGCCGCTTCATTGGACAGGTGCCCTTCCTCTCCCAGGACTCTTTGCTTTAAAAACCAAGGATATCTGCCGACCTTCAACATGTCTACATCATGATTCGCCTCCAGGATAAGAATGTCGGCCTCTTTTATCTCTGAAATGATCTCTTCGCTCATGCACCCTGTATCGGTCACGATACTGATCTGTTTTCCTCCGGAAGAAAACGTATATCCGACCGGCTCTGCGGCGTCGTGGGATACGCGGAACGTCTTTACCGTGATATCGCCGATGGAAAAAGTCTCGCCTGTCTTAAAGGTTTCTTTCTGCTCCTCGCAGATCTGGGCGTCAATCTGCTCCCAGGTCATGGCGTTGGCATATGCCTTCAGGGTTTTTTCCTTTTTCATGAGGGTTCGGATACTCTTTGTATGATCGGCGTGTTCGTGGGTGATCAGCAGCGCCGCCAGCTGTTCTTTCGGAGTGGCGGTCATCTCCAGTCCCTCGTAAATTTTCTTTCCGCTGATTCCGGCGTCTACCAGGATCGCCGTAGTCTCCGATTTCACCAGGTAGCAGTTCCCGCTGCTGCCGCTTGAGAAGGAGCAAAAGCTTAAAGTCATGGTCATTTCTCCTTTATTGTCTATTATGATTGTGATAATTATGTGATTTGGATTTGAAGATGTGAAGAAATCCGTTACTGCTCCCACGCCATGATATATGTCGACTTTTCCCGGTTCCCCTGGTCATAAGTGATCTTCCACGCGGGAAAAGCCGTATCGGTCACGGGGGACTCTGCGTCGAAGGCGTTGGAATCGAGATAGTAAACCAGGGAGATGTCCGTCACATGGATCTTCTCTCCCTCTGTATTTTCGCTCATAAATTTGACCAGCGCCGCGACGGCTGGAATTACTTCCTTTTCAATGTCGTTGTCGTCCACCGGGTTCAGCCAGTAACGCTTGAAGTCCGCTATCTTTCCGTCCTTTATGGTGAAGATGATATAGCTGTCTTCAATGGCGGTTTTACCGATATAGTTTTTATAGGTTACCAGAATTTCATCATCCGTGCGGTCGATCCGGTCAAAGGTCACATTCTCCGTCATCAGGCCGCACTCTTCAATGAAGCTCTTTGTGACGGAGATAAGGTTTTCATCAGTCTGCTCCGCTTCCGTAAGCGCTTCCTGCCGGTCGAGCTGCTCCTTGATCACGTCCTCGTTCATCTTGTCGTATTTAACCGTCAGTTTCGACATTTTAGGGCGTTCCTTCGGAATATCCGTCTCAATAAAGATATTTTTTTCCGCAAGCAGCTTGACCGTGACGTCCTGCATCTCTTTTTCATCGGTGTTAAAGCGGGTATTCTGATAAACATAGGTGCCGATCAAAACCAGGTTGGTAATGATCAGCGCGACGATCAAAATTGTCTTTGCTTTCGTCCAGTCCATGATTTTTACTCCTTGGAAAAGCCGATGGGATCTGCGCTATACAGATCAAAATATATATCGATATTCGCAGCGGTAACGATCCATGCGGGGCGAAGCTCCGTGATTCCATTTCCGGCCGGCTTCACATAACCGGTCTGCATGTCGCTTATCAACACCGCTACGTCCTCAACCGTCACCTGATTCTGCACCGGGGTTACCGCGCCGGACTGCTGCAGGACATTGTAAATGTATTGGTAGTTTCCGGCGATTAGGTTGGCCGCGGAATAAGCGTCTTCGGAGTCCCCGTCGCCGGAGCTTCCCGTCTCGACCGCCTCGATGTCTCCGCTGTCAAAATCGATAAGCTGGCTTTTATAATAGGTCACCTGACCGGAGGTAACATCGACCACAAGCGGTTCTCCATCCTCATAGTATATCCTGTTTCCGTTTAACTCCATTCCGAAGATAAACCGGTATCCCTGCTTTTTGTTGGGGTTCGGGATAACACCCTTTAAATACGGAGTCAGCCCTTCCTTTTCCAGAGGCGTCCACGAGCCATGATTTGCGACATAGTTTACCGCCGTTTCCAACGCGCTCGTAAAGCTTTGCCCCCCATTCTGGCCGGTCTGCTCCTCCTTGTATTCGATGGTGCCGTCCGGGCTTACAATAAGCACGTTCTGCCCGTAACCGTACATATAGATGACGGTTCCGTTCTCCTCCACAATGCTTCTTACAAAGTCAAAATTTCCTCCAAAAAACGGCGCGGCCAGCGCGTTGATCTTATCTGTCTGGTGGGAATAGGAATCCTGTTTGAAGGGAACGCTTTTCAGCGCCGATTTGACGGAAAGAGGCACGAGGGTATTGTTTTCAACGCCGAGAACCGCGCTGGCGGGATAATATATATTATTATTATACCCCTGGGCTTCGATGGAATCGATGAGTCCTGAAAATCCCGCGTCTTCCCCATCTCCGGCATCCGCCTGCAGCCAGTAATACTTTTTAGCTTCCCCGTCGTAAACGAAAAGGCTCTTCCCGTCCTGGGCCGTGGAATAACCGATGGCGGTCACCGCTCCGATGGCGCTGTAGTTCTGGGGATTGTCCATACCGAATGCGGAGCAGAAATCCGATGTGGGGATATTATAATTAAATTCCGCAAAGATCGATTTCAGCTTCATGACCTGCTGATACTTGTCGGCGGGAATCTCTTTCACCAGCACATTTTCCGCGGCGCTGAACCGGTCGAGCTCCGCCACGAAGCTGTCGCCGCCTGGGCTGCCCCGCCAGATATCCGCTGGCATCATCACGGTATAATTGTCTCCTCCGAAATTTACCACAATCTGATTCGGCTTCACAAGGCTCGCCGCTTCCGGCAGTTTTCCCGCCGTCTGGGTCGGGGTAGCGTTCAACGCCCCAGTGGATATGTTTCCCCAAAAAAAGTATAATAGTAGTACCGTCGATAAAAACAATACTACTAGACTTAAATTCTTTGCATTTTCTATCAATCTCGGCTTTGACATAATATCCGCCGTCCTTAACTTCCAAATATCGTTTTCAGCAGGTTCTGCAGAAACTGCATCGTACCGGATTGCGGAGTATCTAATATCTGGGTGTCTTCCTCTGTCTTCTCTTTGATCATCACCTGGCTGCTGTTGGTGTAGGCGGGCTTGCCCACCGCATCCAACGTATCGACCTGTATCTTATACAGTCCGGGCTTCAAGCCGTTTACCTGCTGGGTATAAAAGCTCAGATTGTTATTGCTGGAAAATGCCGGAAAAGCCTTTACCAAAACGGATGTAATGCCGGTATCGTTCGGCGCTTTATCTTCCAAATAAACGTTTACCCTGATTGTGATCGGCTGAGTCAGTTTGGCGGAAATCAAGAGATTGCTTGAATAAACAATGCTGTTGGCCGCCGGGTTTACCAGTACGACATTGGGGTTTTCCGCCGCGCTGGAAAAAACGGTGCTGCATAATAAGGCCAGAACAATCGTCAGCACAGCAATCATTTTTTTCATTCAAGAATCCCTCCTTTCTCTATGGTCCAGGCGGCCGCAAGCCGCCAAAATATACTAGGATATATAATGACAGTATATAGTATGTATGTTACAAACGTGTTACGCAAGCTTTAAGATAGTTTTACAATATATTGGATGATTTTTGTCCGGAAATTCCCATTTTTTCAAGTTCCTTGACGGTATGGAAAGCACCCTTTGAAAACATCTGAAGACATGTTTTTTCTTGCTTGTTTTCCCTTTTTAAGGCATAATTTTATTATTCCCAAAACTTTGAAAAGGAGCGGCGAACATGAAGGCTGTAAACATTTATACCGACGGCGCATGCGCGGGCAACCAAAATGAAACCAACACCGGAGGCTGGGGAGCCGTGCTTGAATACGGCGAGCACCGCAAGGAACTCTTCGGCGGAGAACCCAACACCACCAATAACCGGATGGAGATGATGGCTCTGCTCAATGCGTTTCAGGCGCTGAATAAAGATAATCTGAACATCCGCGTCTTTTCCGACAGCTCTTACCTGATGAATTGCTTCCGTGACAAATGGTATGAAAACTGGTACCGCAACAACTGGAAAACCTCCAAGAAAACAGATGTGGAAAACCGGGATCTCTGGGAATCGCTCTTTGCCTTCATCAATCGTCATTCCATTGAGTTTTTCCGCGTCAAGGGACATGTAAACCTGAACAGCAAGGCAACCAGGGTCGATTCCCTGTTCAGCAAATTTATCGAATGGAACGGACCGTCCTTTACCATGGATGACTTTATCTATATCACAAATATGAACAACCGGGCCGACGAGCTCGCAAACATGGGGATCGCAAGCGTCGTCAAATCAGCTTTGTAACCAGGATCGCCATATCGTCCGGCACAGGCCTTCCGACACAGGCCTCGGCTTCTTCGACTACCTTTTCGGCGAGAGCCTTCCCGCCGAGATGTTTGTTCTCCTCGATGATCTTGAGCACACTTTTCATATCGAATTCATCGAGGCCGTTTTGACGCGAGTCCCTCGGGGCCAATTCCCCGCTGCAGGCTTCCATGATTCCATCGGTGTACAGGATGATCCTGTCTCCGCTTTCAACCGATACCGTANNTAGCCTCTTCCCGGGGCGTTACTTTCATCAGGCTGCAGACCGGCATACCCTTCACCTTGATTTCCCTGACTTCTCCTGTATTCTTGATCAGGACCGGCATGCAGTTATGCCCGGCATTCAGGAAGGTGGCCTCCCTCTTTTCCTTGTTGTAGAGGCAGAACAGAATGGTGAGGTACTGTTCCTTATCGACTCCCAACTCGTTGTAGCTCTTTTGAAGGAGCTCCAGAATTTCTTTTAAATCCACCTTTGTTTCACCGATACGCCCTCGAACCACCTGCCTTAAGAAAATGGTAAGCAGAGAAGATGTAATTCCATGACCGGAAACATCAGCTATGTAAATCAGGGACTCGGAATCGTTCATTTTTATGACGTCGAACAAATCCCCTCCAAGGTCTTCGCTGGGGAGGTAGTCGGAGTTGATCTCTATCGTGTCCCAACATACACCGTCTATCGGTAATGCACGTTCCTGAATGTGCTTCGCAAATTCTATGTCCGCTTTTAACTTTTCGTAATGCTTTAAAAGCTCGTCCTCGGTTTTTTTCTCATCCGTGATGTCGTGAAGCAGTTCGATGGAGTAATTTTTGCCGTTGACAGTGCTGACGGGAGGCGATGAGATGAGATCGTAGTATCTGTCGCCGATGGGGACGTGCTTCGTGTCCTTCTTTCCGGTTTCCTTTGTCTCCTCGGTTACGCAGTGTTCGCACTTCTCCTCTCTGCCCAGAAGGGAATAGCAGATATGACCGAGAGTATGTCCAAATACTTCCGACATTTTTTTATTCATATATATGACGTTATGATCCTCATCCATGATTCGGATCATATAATCCATCTCTTCGATCAATTCGCGCATTAAAGGCGCGTTATTATATAGCAGCATAGGTTTCCTTTCTCCTAGTGTTTTTTCATCAAAAAATCCAGGGCTTCTTTATAGGAGTCGACCCCTTTGCCCCATATCTGTTTTACGCAGACGTTTTTCATTACCGATATCTTCCGGAAATCCTCCCTGCTGTTGATATCGCTCAGATGAACCTCTACCGTGGGGATCCCCACCGCGGCAATTGCGTCACGGATCGCGATGCTGTAGTGGGTATAGGCACCGGGATTGATCACGATGCCGTCTGCGTTTCCATAGCACTCCTGTATTTTATCGATGATAGCCCCTTCGGAATTGGACTGAAAAAATTCCAGAGCAATGCCCATGGAGTCCCCTTTTTCTTTCAGCTGGCGATTGATCTCTTCAAGAGTAAGGGCGCCATAGATTTCCGGCTCCCGTATCCCCAGCATGTTCATATTCGGTCCGTTTATCACCTGTATTTTCATTCGTACCCACCGTACCCCTTCCTCTTTTTTACGTTTTTTATTATACCATACTATTATGCCTTTTGCATTTGATATATCGCTTCTATCGCCACATTAATTTCTTTTTTCGTATTGAATGGCCCAACGCTCAGCCGAACCGCCCCTATGTCGTAAGTCCCTATGGTTTTGTGGGCCAGAGCCGCACAGTGATAGCCGCCTCTGGCTGCGATCCCATAGTTGGAATTCAGCCTGTCGCAGACCTCCTCGCAGCTTAAATTTTTTAAATTGAAAAGTGAAATCCCGGTCTTTTTCTTGCTGTTCCACGACCCGTACACCGTAACGCCCTCCATATTGCGCAGAGCGCTGTCCAGCACCGATATAAGCTCTTCCTCATAGGCCCGTATATTATTCACGCCCAGCTTTGATATATAGCCGGCAGAATAGCCAAGGCCCACGATTCCCGGCGCGTTGACCGTTCCCGCCTCATATCCGTCCGGGAATTCCATGGGCTGGTCCAGCTCCCGCGACCTTGTCCCGGTACCCCCTTCCCTGAGGGGCCTCAATGGGACGTCTTCTCCAACATAGAGCATCCCGGTACCCATAGGGCCCAGCAAACCTTTATGTCCCGGAAGCGCCAGGAGGTCGATCTTCATTTTCTTTACGTCGATGGGCAAAGATCCCGCGCTTTGAGCCGCGTCAACCATAAAAAATATGTTTTTCTGTTTTGCGGTTTCGCCGATTTCCTTTATCGGCATGATTGTCCCTGTAACGTTGGAAGCATGGGTGCATACGATCAGCTTCGTATTTCCTCTTATTTCTTTTTTCAAATTTTCAATATTTAAAGTGCCGTCGCTGGCGCATCGTATGATCGTCGTTTCGATCCCTTCTTTTTCCAGCGCTTTTAACGGGCGAAGCACCGAGTTATGTTCCATTGCGGAGGTGATCACATGATCTCCTCTTTCCAGAATTCCCTTTATCCCCAAGTTCAAGGCTTCTGTGGTATTACATGTAAAAACGATCCGGCTGAAATCGTCGATTTGAAACAGCTTTCCCAGCTCTTTCCGCGCCTTGTAAATCTCTTCTCCTGTCTTTATCGACATGCGGTGGCCCGACCGTCCGGGATTACCGCAGTAATCGCGCATACATTCGTGCATGGCGCGCAGCATTCCCGCCGGTTTGGGGAAGCTTGTCGCACCGTTATCCAGATATATCATTTTGCACCTCCGANNGACGATCCCCCTTACTTCTTCCTCCATATTATGCAAAAGCGGTGCAATCTGCTCTTTGTGTCCGGCTCCACCCGATAAGAAAAATAGTGTTTCACGTGAAACACTATTTGCCTTTTGTTGAAATTTCAATATTATTTTAGACTCAACAACAGTTCCAAAAGCCTCTCAAGCTCTTCTCTGCTGTAATACTCTATTTCGATTTTCCCGCGTCTCGTCCCATGATTGATGGCGACCTTTGTGCCTAACGTTGTTTTTAATTCTTCTTCCATATCGATGATTTCACGGTTTTTAACTCTGGCCTTCGCCTTGGACGGCCTTTTCGAGATACCCTCGTTTTCTCTATTCACAAGAGCTTCCGTTTCCCTTACGGAAAGACCGTCCCTTTCAATGCGATTCGCCAGCTGTATCTGCTTTTTGGGTTCCTTGACTCCGGCGATCGCCCGGGCATGTCCGTTCGTCAGACTGCCCTGAACCACCATCTCCTGCACCTCTGTGGGAAGTTTCAAGAGCCTCAGCGCATTTGTGATATAGGGCCTGCTTTTTCCCACACTCTTTGAAATCTCTTCCTGAGTCAAACCGTAGGTCGTTATCATCTGGTTCAAAGCATCTGCTTCTTCCATGGGATTCAGGTCCTCACGCTGCATGTTCTCTATGATGGCCAGCAGCATGTTCTGTTCTTCACTCAATTCCCTTATAATGCAGGGGATTTGCTTTAAGGAAGCCCTTCTTGCCGCACGCCATCTTCTTTCCCCTGCTACGATCTCGAATCCCTCGCCGGAAGGCCTGACCATGATGGGCTGGATTACTCCGTGAATTTCAATAGACCGCGCAAGCTCTTCGATTTTTTCGTCCGCAAAGTTCTTTCTCGGCTGTTTAGAATTTGGCTTGATGTCATTGAGGTCAAGAAACAGAATTCCCTCCTGATTCACTTCAGCGCGGTGGTCATCGCCCAGGTTGATCTCGACATCGTTAAATAAAGCCTCAAGTCCCTTTCCGAGTCCTCTTCCTTTTGGCGCCGCCATTATTTTTCACCCTCCAGTTCCAAAAATTCCTCGGCAAATTCAAAGTAGGCTTCCGCCCCTCTGGATTTCGGATCATATTCCGTAATCGGCATGCCGTAACTCGGCGCCTCCGCAAGCCGAACGTTTCTTGGAATCACTGTAGTATAAACTTTCTCCTTGAAATATTTCTTTACTTCCTCAACGACCTGGATGGACAGGTTGGTCCTGCCGTCGAACATGCTCAGTATGACGCCCTGAATCTCCAGGCTTGTATTCATGTTCTTCTTTACCAGCTCAATGGTACTCATCAGCTGACTGACTCCCTCCAGCGCGTAAAATTCGCATTGGATCGGAATCAGGACGCTGTCCACCGCCGTCAGGGAATTGATCGTCAACAGTCCAAGGGACGGCGGGCAATCGATAAATATGTAATCATAATTGTCTTTAATTTTATCCAGGGCCTTCTTCAGCCTCTTTTCCCTTCCCTCCAGCTGTACCAGCTCAATTTCCGCTCCAGCCAGCTGTACGCTCGCCGGTATGATGTCCAGATTTTTTATCCGTGTTGGAATGATCGCGTCTGCAGGCTCCAGCTTATCATTGATCAAAACTTCGTACATGGTCTTGTCCAGTCCTTTTTTGGAGATTCCCATACCGCTGGTCGTATTGCCCTGAGGGTCAATATCTAAAATCAATATTTTTTTGCCTTTCAACGCGAGGCAGGCTGCAAGGTTAATGTTCGTTGTCGTCTTACCAACTCCACCTTTTTGATTGAATATTGCTATGGCTTTTCCCAAAACTCTTTCCTCCTAATGAATTTGGATTGATCATCCTTATATCTCCATTTCTTTTCCATTATATACTACCCGGTATTTTTTCACCATANNCGGGAAACCTTTTAATGTCGTGTGTTTTCAATTCGATATAATGCTGGCAATACTTCGGATTTCCAATCCGCAATGGGCGACGGCACCGCTCGGATCGTTAATCCGCGACGGCACTGTCCGAATCGTTAATCCGCGACGGCCATTCTGGGATTATTTTCATTTTTTGGTATTATTATCCTAACCTCCAAGTATTCTCCTTTGTCCTCCTGATAAAACTTCGCGTTCTGCTCAATCTCAGAGATGCTGGAAAAGGCCTTTCTCAAGGTGTTCAAATAGATCCGGTAATTGATAAATCTCAGTTTTTCGCCTTTTCGCTTATCTTCCTCCTGCTTTTTCAGCACGTCCTCAATCAGCTTCTCTGTTTGCTTTACATTTAAGTTGTGTTCCAGTATCCTTCCTAGAATCTGTTTCCGCACCGTTTCATCGCTTACCTTAAGCAGCGCCCGGGCGTGGCGTTCCGTCAGCTGGTTCTCCGCCAGCACCTGCTGGATCTCCACCGGCAGGGACAATATCCGGATTTTGTTTGAGATCGTCGACTGCTGCTTGCCAACCCGCTTGGCGATTTCCGACTGAGTCAGCCCATAGTCCTCCATCAGCCGCTTATATGCCGCCGCCTCTTCGATATAGTTGAGCGCCTCCCTTTGGACGTTTTCAACCAAAGCCAGGAGCGCGGAGTCCTTTTCATCCGCATCCCGAAGGATCGCCGGTATCTTTTTCAACCCGGCCAGAGCCGCCGCTTTCAGCCGCCTTTCCCCTGCGATAACTATGTACAGCCCCCTGCTGTCACGCTTTACGATGATCGGCTGGATCACCCCGAATTCTCTGATGGAATCGCTCAGTTCCAAAAGCTCTTTATCCTCAAAGACCTTTCTCGGCTGATCCGGATTGGTGCTGATCAGCTCAATCGGTATCTCCATCTGGTCCTGTTTTTTTAAAAACACAATCATCCCCCCCTTACTGTCGAAAAAACTGCTCCCTTATTCATAGTAACAGCAAGCTTGTCCCAAAGGAAAGATATTTCCTTCAACAAAAAACCCCCGAAATCATCATTTCAGGGGCTCTTTCGCAGGAGTTCCCGCTTTTCTCGGATATTTCGATGGGGTTTTTTTAATCTTTTTGACAAGGACGATCCTGTGATCCAGATCATATCCTCTGATGCTCAGCCGTCTGATGTCCTCCAACTTTCCTCCCAGCAGCTCTATCGCCTGAAGGCTCCCTTTCAGCTCCTCTTCGGCAGCTCCCGCCTTATACGCGGCAAACCACCCGCCGGGCTTTACAAAGGGGAGACAGTATTCCGAAAGGACCGCAAGGTTTGCCACCGCCCGGGATACGCACAGGTCGAACCGCTCTCGAAAGGCTTTGTCCTGAGCCAGTTCTTCCGCCCTGCCGTGATGAAAGGCCACGTTCGCAAGGCCGATTTCACAGGCCATCTCCTCGATGATCCTGATCCTCTTGTTTAAAGAATCCATCAACAGGAACTCTTTTTCCGGGAAAAGGATCGCAAGCGGGATCCCCGGAAATCCAGCCCCTGTCCCCACATCGATGACGCTTTGCGCCTCTTTCATCTGGGAGAAATTCCCGATGGCGGCGGAATCGATATAATGTTTTATGATAAACTCGTCCGGGTCCTTGATCGACGTAAGGTTTACCCTTTCATTCCACTCCAGGACCAGTTCCATGTACCTTTTGAATTGATGAAGGGTTCCCTCGTCACAGGCCAGCCCCAGATCCTCCAGGGCTTCTCTCAGCAACTTCATGATTTCCCTCTTTTCCGCTTTTCCATATGGATGAGCAAAACGTTGATATCCGCGGGAGATACGCCGGAAATCCTCGAAGCCTGCCCGACGGAGACCGGCTTCAGCTGGTTCAGCTTCTGCCGCGCTTCAATGCGCAGACCGTCAACCTGATCGTAGTCAAATTCCTCCGGGAGCTTTCTGTTTTCCAGCTTCTTAAACCGCTCTATCTGCTGCTGCTGCTTTGCGATATATCCCTGATACTTGATTCGCACCTCCAACTGCGTCACCGCATGGCGGGACAGCTCCGGCCGCGACCCATCGATCTCCCCAAGGAGCTCATAGTTCAGCTCCGGCCGCTTGAGCAGCTCCGCCAGGGATATTCTGTTCTGGACCGGCGCGCTTTCATGCCTTTCAAGAAATCCGTTGATTTCACCCGGAGCCGCAAAGGTGCTCTCCAGCCGCGCAAGCTCTTTCTCCGCCGCATCCTTTGTATTAAGAAACCGGCGGTATCTATCTTCCGAAGCCAGGCCGATNNTCCGTCAGCCTGAGATCGGCGTTGTCCTGCCGAAGCACCAGCCGGTATTCCGCCCGGGAGGTCATGATGCGGTAAGGTTCGTTGGTGCCTTTGGTCACAAGGTCGTCGATCAAAACGCCGATGTAGGCCTCGGAACGGTCTAAAATAAAGGGCTCCCTCCCATCCAGCTTCAAGGCCGCGTTGATGCCTGCCATCAGACCCTGGGCCGCGGCCTCCTCATAACCCGAGCTCCCGTTGAACTGCCCCGCGCAAAACAGGTTTTCAATACTCCGGTGTTCCAGCGTCATCTTCAGGTCAAGGGGATCGATGCTGTCGTATTCTATCGCATAAGCCGGGCGGACGATCTTCAGGTTTTCCAGTCCCGCTATCGTTCGGTAAAAGGCGATCTGAACATCTTCCGGCAGGCTGGAGGACATTCCCTGAATGTAAACCTCGTCGGTGGACAGCCCTTCCGGCTCGATAAAGAGCTGGTGCCGCTCCTTGTCCGCGAAACGGTTGACCTTATCCTCGATGGACGGACAGTACCTCGGTCCGATTCCTTCGATCTGTCCGCCGAACAGCGCGGATCTCGAAAAGTTGTCCCGTATCACTTTATGGGTTCTTTCGTTGGTATAGGTCAGCCAGCAGGAAATCTGATCCTTTTGAAGCTCGTCGTTCATGAAGGAAAAAGGCACGATCCTCTCGTCGCCCTTCTGCTCTATCATCTTTTCATAGTTGAGGGTTCTACCCAGCGCTCTCGCCGGGGTTCCCGTCTTGAACCGGCGCATGTCCAGGCCATATCGCCTTAGATTCTCCGCAAGCTCAACGGAAGGCGACAGGCCGTTGGGCCCGCTTTCATAGGACCATTCCCCAATGAAAATCCTGCCTCGCAGAAAGGTTCCCGTCGCCAGAATCACCGCTTTTGCGCGGTATGCCGCTCCGGTCTTCAGGATCACCCCTTTTACAATGCCGTCTTCCATCATGAGGTCCACGGCTTCGCCCTGCTTGAGATCCAGATTCTCCTGATTTTCAAGGGTCTTTTTCATCTCCTCGTGATACCTGGCCTTATCCGCCTGGGCTCTGAGAGAATGGACCGCGGGCCCCTTCGCCGTGTTCAGCATCTTGCTTTGAATGAATGCCTTATCGATGTTGATCCCCATCTCTCCGCCAAGGGCGTCGATCTCTCTGACCAGATGTCCTTTTCCTGTGCCGCCTATCGACGGATTGCAGGGCATCATCGCCACCGCCTCCAGATTGATGGAAAGCATAAGGGTCCTGCAGCCCATCCTCGCCGCGGCCAGACCGGCCTCGCAGCCCGCATGCCCCGCGCCTATAACGATCACATCGTATTCATCGAAAATAAAATAATTCATAATTTTTTCCTAAAAATTCTCATTTCCCTAAACAAAATCTTTCAAAGACTTTGTCGATGATATCATCTGTCACCGATTCGCCGATGATTTCTCCCAGCAGTTCCCAGCAGCGGCGGACGTCCATTTCGATAAAATCCAGCGCTTCCGATTTTTCCGCCATTTCGCGGGCATCGCCGATGGCGGCCTTTGCCTCTTCCAGAAGCTCCATATGCCTGACGTTTGTCACGAGAAGGCTCTCCTCCTGCTTGACCTGTCCGCCGTAGACCATGGATTCAATCTCCCGCTCCAGCTCTTCCAGGCCTTCTCCGTTTTTGACCGACGCCCTGATCAGCTTTGCATGAGGCAACGTGATTTTAAGCTCCTCTTCTTCGGCTGCAAGGCCCAGATCTGTCTTGTTGAGCAGCGTGATGACCTTCCGGCCTTCAAGCTTTGACATAATCTTGCGGTCTTCCTTGGTAAGCGGACTGCTGCCGTCGACGATAAATATAATTAAATCTGCATGGTTAAATGATTCTTTACTCTTCTCGATTCCAATCCGCTCGATTTTGTCCTCTGTCTCCCGGATCCCCGCCGTATCGGTAAGCTTAACCGGAATATCCCGAATGCTGACCATCTCTTCGATGGTATCCCTAGTGGTTCCAGGGATCTCTGTTACGATAGCCCGGGCTTCTTTCAACAATGCGTTCATCAGGGAGGATTTTCCGACATTCGGTCTGCCGATGATGGCGACGCTGAGCCCTTCCCGAATGATCCGGCCCGTAGCCGCCGTAGACAGCAGTTTATCGATCATATCGCCTATTATCAATGTGCTTTCAATCAGCTTTTGATAAGTCATTATCTCTATGTCTTCATCGGGATAATCCAGATTCACGGCAATATCCACGAGCAAATCCGTCAACACCCGACGGATTTCGGCCACCTGCTCCGAGAGCGCTCCGTTCATCTGGCTCAGGGCGACGTCAAAGGTTTTGTCCGTCTTCGCCTTGACGAGATCGATCACCGCTTCCGCCTGGGATAAATCGAGTCTTCCGTTCAGAAAAGCCCTCTTCGTGAATTCCCCCCTGTCCGCCAGCCTCGCTCCGTTCCTCAAAGCCAGGGATAAGGTTTTCCGCAGCGCGACGACGCTGCCGTGGCAGTAGATTTCAACCACATCTTCCGTCGTATAGGTAAAAGGCGCCTTCATATAAACGGCCAGCACCTCATCGATGACCTGTCCGCTTGCCGGATCAACAATATGCCCATAGTATAATCGCTTATTAACGATTGACTCTTTGTGTTGATTTTGCTTGGGAACAAAGATCCTATCCAGGATATTCTTCGCTTCTTCCCCGCTGATTCTAATGATTCCGATTCCGCCCTCGCCGTAAGCTGTAGCGATGGCGGCAATGGTGTCTTCCATATAAATCGCCCTCTATTTATTGATAACTGTAGCAGGCCATGGGTATTCACAGATTCCTTATGAGCGCCTGGCAGGGGTGTTCTTCCGGAAACCGCTCACGCCGCGGCGCTCTAAGTTTCCTAATAATACCCATGGCCTACCAATTCACTTAAAATTAAATACTGGGCTTCTTTAATGCAAGACAGCCCAGCGCTTTAACTATTTCAGTTCAATTATGACCCTTCTGTACGGTTCCTCTCCTTCGCTTCTCGTCGTCACCCTTGGGTTGGACTGGAGCGTCGCGTGAATTACCTTTCTTTCATAGGGGTTCATCGGCTCGAGCCTTACGCTCTTTCTCGATTTGATCACCTTGTCCGCCAGCCTGTTTGCAAGCTGCTCAAGGGTTCTTTCCCTCTTTTCCCTGTAGTTTTCCGCGTCGACAACGACCCGCATATACTTTTCTTTATCCTTATTTACAACCAGGCTTGTGAGGTACTGGATCGCGTCGAGGGTCTGTCCTCTCTTTCCTATGATGGTCCCGGAATCCTTTCCGTCCATTTCAACATAAACGCAGCTGTCGTTTCCCCGAACTTTTACCTTCAGCTTGAGCCCCATCTTTTCGGTAATTTCAGCTAAAAACGTCTCCGCGATGTGATCGTTGAG
This sequence comes from Firmicutes bacterium UBA7709, assembly GCA_002482405.1. The sequence goes on from DLFX01000214.1 coordinate 28,727, forward strand.
ATCCACCAGATCCGCAGGCTTTTCCCTTACGGAAAAAGTAGCGTCCAGGACGGCTTCACCGGTTTGCTTCTGCTCGCTTCTTCTCTCCCGCTTTTCGGGTCTGTCTTCGGGTCTGTCGGCTCTTCTCTCCGGTTCATGCTTTTGAGGTCTGTCCGGCTGCTTATGGAAAGGTTCATACTTTTGAATCTTTTCTTCTTTTTTCTCTTCAGCTTTCATTACAGGCTTTTTCTCGACCCTTACCTTGGCCAGCTTCGCTCCAAGCCCCAGAAAGCCCTTGGTCGGCTCCTCCAGAACGATGACATTCACCTGGTCTTCCGTAAGCTTTAAATCTATCAGAGCAAGACGTACCGCTTCATCGACGTCTTTTCCCCATTTTTCTGAAAAATCCATATCGTATTTCCTCCACCAAATTATTTCTTTTCATTTGCTGCGGCCAGCTTCTTTTTCCATTTGTTCAGGCCCATCGTCTGGAATATCTGAATCGCGGTTCCGACAAACCAATAAATCGTCAGACCCGCCGGGAAGGATCTTCCCATCCAGACGATCATGACCGGGAAAAAGTACCGCATCATTTTCATCATTGAATTCATAGAATTCATGGAAGAGTCTCCCCCCATAGCAGTCTGCTGCTGCGTCTGGGAGTAGGAAATAAATGTCGTGATCCCTGAAAGGATCGGCAGAACCCATGGATCAGGCTGGCTCAAATCGGGCATCCACGCAAAGGCTTCATGGACCGCCATGAGCATGGTGGTGCTGTCAATAAACGCAGTTGGATTTCTGAGCAACGCAAAAAGCCCGAAAATGATAGGCATCTGGATCAGCATCGGCAGACAGCCCCTCATGGGATTGAACTTTTCCTCTTTGTACAGCTCCATCATCTTGATATTGAGCGTTTCCTTATCGTTGGCATACTTTTTCTGAAGCGCCTGCATTTTAGGCTGGACACTCGCCATTCTGGCCGAATGCTTGATCTGATCCGCGTAAAGCGGAAATAAACAAGCTTTTACAATGATGGTAAATACAATAATGGTGATGCCATAGTTATCAAATAACTGATACAAAAAACTCAACAGCATCCCTAAGGGCTCTGCAATCCATCCTATGATTTTATAATACATTCAGTATCCTCCTGCTACTCATTTCAAAGGGTCGTATCCACCCGGATGAAATGGGTGACATTTCAAAATTCGTTTTATTCCTAAATAGCTGCCCTTTAATGCTCCGTATTTTTCCACTGCCTGAAGAAAATATTGGGAACAGGTCGGGTAAAACCGGCAGGTAGCCGGAAACATAGGTGATATAAATTTCTGATATCCTCTGATGAGCAGCATGATTACTCTCTTCAAAATTCCATCACCCGTCTGTCTTTCTCTTTTTGATTCCGGACCTTCTCAATGCGGATTCCATAGATTTTTTCACATCCGCGCATTTCAAATTACAAATCGTTTTTCGGGCTATCCAGATAAGATCATAGCCGCTGTCCAAATTTTGTTCTAATTCTCTGTAGCTCTCCTTCATCAGGCGCCTCGCCCTGTTCCGCGAAACGCTGTTTCCAACTTTTTTGCTGGCAAGAAAGGCTGTCCGATTAAAGGTCAGATCGTTTTTTCTGATAAATAGAACAACATACCGGTCTCCGATCGATTTCCCCTTGTTATAAATCGCCGCAAAATCCTTTTTCTTACGCAAAACGTTTGGTTTTAACATTTTTTTCCCTTTAACATTCTGCCCGGCGCTTTAGCGNNCAAAACGTTTGGTTTTAACATTTGTACCCCTTGCATTTCAATCCCCGCTTCCCGTATAGGGAGCGACTGTCCCTGACACTGCAGAACGGTGCAATGAAGTCCGCTAAACAAAAAGACCACATTTGCGGTCTCTATGCTGTCAACTGTTTTCTTCCTCTTGCTCTTCTTCTCTTTAAAACATTTCTACCGTTTTTTGTACTCATTCTTTTTCTGAATCCGTGCTCTTTTGCCCGCTGCCTTTTCTTAGGCTGAAAAGTCTGCTTCAATGCCTTTCACCTCCTTATAAAATTCTGTCCGCCGCTTCAGGGTAACCCGCAGGGCCGGAATTCGCCGCACAAATCTCAATTTCAATCTGCGCATAACTGCGTTGTAATTATACATTCAATGCCCTTGTGTGTCAATATTTTTGTGCTGTCCGACAGAGAGGAAGAATCATCCTGCAAGCTGAAAAAAACCTTGCATCTCAATATCTTGTTGTCCCTGTGAAAACTTTGCACAAAGTTACCCACAGATAGTGGATAACTTCCATGAAAATATATTTTTAACGATTTCTATTTTACCTATTGCCTGTGGATAACTTTTTTTGATATTATAGATTAGTACTTTTTATTGATATATTAACGCTGATCATTCTTGACAAAAAAGGAAAAGAACAAATGAAAAATCTTATTGCAAATTGGGAGAAAACTTTAGAGCTTCTCAAGCCCGAGCTCACTGCGGTAAGCTACGATACCTGGGTATCCCCCCTTACTCCCGTCAGGGTCGACTATAATGAAAACAAGCTGTATCTGTCTCTTTACAACGACATGGCGAAGTCCATTCTGGAAGGCAGATATATCACTATCATAGAAAATGCNNCGGTAAAAAACTGAAGGTTGTCTTTATCTATACCGAAGATCCCCAGGTAAACCAAGATGAAATGAACTTCACCGACGAGCTTTATCTAAATCCGAAATACATATTCAACACCTTTGTAATAGGAAACAACAACCGGTTTGCCCACGCGGCTTCCCTTGCCGTCGCGGAATCTCCGTCCAAAGCTTACAATCCCCTCTTTATCTACGGCGGAGCCGGCCTGGGGAAAACCCATCTGATGCACGCCATCGGCCATTACATACTGCAGCAGAATCCAAAGACGAAAGTCCTCTACGTTTCCTCGGAAATGTTCACCAACGAGCTGATCAAAGCTATTCGGGAAGATAAAAACATAGAATTCAGAAATAAATACCGAAGCATCGACGTCCTCCTCATCGACGATATCCAGTTCATCGAAAAAAAGGAAAGGACCCAGGAGGAATTCTTCCATACATTTAATACCCTGTACGAGGCAAACAAGCAGATCATCATTTCCAGCGACCGTCCTCCTAAGGAGATCGCAACTCTGGAAGAACGTCTCCGCTCCAGATTCGAATGGGGACTGATCGCGGATATTCAGCCGCCGGATTATGAGACGAGAGTCGCCATCCTCAGAAACAAGTCAGAGCTGGAAGGCATTGAAACCACTGAAAATCTCCTGGAGGTAATCGGCGTCATCGCCGAAAAGATCCAATCGAATATCCGGGAATTGGAAGGCGCCTTTATCCGGGTCATCGCCTACGCGAACCTGACGGGAAAAAAAATAAATCAGGAGATGGCAAAAGAAGTGTTGAAGGACGTCTTTTCTTCCAGAGACCGGCCGGTCACTCCGGAGCTGATCAAGAAGCATATCTGTAAATATTACAATATCAAACAGGTGGATCTGGAATCCTCCAAACGTTCCAGAGACCTTGCGTTCCCAAGGCAGATCGCGATGTATATCTGCCGGGATATCACCGATCTCTCCCTTCCGAAAATAGGAGAAGCTTTTGGAAACAGAGATCACACCACGGTGCTGCACGCCTGTGATAAAATTTCAGGCGAAATCAGGATTAACGAATCTCTGAGAGATGTGGTCAAAGAACTCGAAAAATCCATCAAAGAGGATTAGACAGACAGTTTGAGCTCTCTATGATTAAAAAAATTATCAACATGAAGTCAGATAACTTTTTTGAGTTATCAACAGGCAAAATTTTTATTTTTAGCTTGAAATTTAATTATCCACAGAAGTTATCCACAAATCCACAGCACCTATTACTATTATTACTAAAAATTATATAAGAAAAAGGAGGCATTTCCATGAAGTTTTCCTGTACCCAACAAGCACTGTCAAAAGCGCTGAACACTGTTTCAAAAGCAGTCACCTCCAGAACCACCATTCCGATCCTGAAAGGGATATTGTTGGAGGCGGACAGCGACAATACATTGATTTTATCCGCTTCCGACCTCGATCTGAGTATAGAAAAAAAAATAGAAGTGACCGTTGAAGAGCCGGGCTCCGTCGTAGTTTCGGCAAAACTGTTCAGCGATATTATAAGAAAGCTTCCAAATGAAGAAGTTCAAGTCGAAGAGATGGAGAACAACAACATCGTCATCAAATGCCTGGCTTCGGAATTCACCATCGTCGGACAGCCCGCAGACGAATTTCCGAACATCGGGGAAATCAATCAGGATGAAAAACTTTCCCTCGATAAGGATATATTGAAAGAAATGATCAAAAAGACTTCCTTTGCGGCCAGCATCGACGAATCGAAAGGGATCATCGTCGGCGTGCTGATCGAGATGGAGGAAGAGTCCCTGAACATGGTGGCCCTCGACGGTTTCCGAATGGCCATCGCAAGAGAAGCTGTGAAAAATAAGGAGAGTAAACGAATCATCATCGCCGCGAGGATTTTAAATGAAATCAATAAAATTATCTCCGAAAATGAGGACGGCGGGGAAATATACCTGATTCTGGACGAGAAAAAAGCAGTGTTCTTAATGGATGAGACAAAGATCGTCCTGCGGCTTCTCGAAGGGGATTTCATCAAATACAACGACATCCTTCCCAAGGAATATAAGTGCAGGCTCATCGTAAACAGAAACGAGATGATGAACAGCATTGAAAGAGCTTCACTCCTTGCAAAGGAAGGGAAAAACAATCTGATTAAATTATCCATTTTCAGAGATAAGATCATCATCACTTCCAGATCGGAAGAAGGAAACGTAAAAGAGGAAGTATTCGTTGAAAAAGACGGAGTCGACCTGGATATCGGCTTCAATTCCAAGTATATTCTCGACGTGCTTAAGGCGGTCAGCGACGAAAATGTCGCAATGGAATTCAATACCAGTGTAAGCCCCTGCCTGATCAAGCCTGTGGAAGGAAGAGAATATGAATATCTCGTACTGCCGGTCCGCATTTCCACGAATTAAAGAAAAACGGGCGTGAGGATACATGTATTTAAAAAAAATCGAATTGAAAAACTTCCGGAATTACGAAGAGGAAGCGGTGGAATTTCACGATAAGGTAAATATCATTACCGGAAAAAACGCCCAGGGAAAGACGAATCTTCTGGAAAGCCTCTATATCATGTCCCTGGGAAAATCCTTCCGGACCAACAAGGACGCGGAAATGATCGGCTTTGACAAGGAATTCTGCAGAGTGAAAAGCACCTCTGAAAAAGACGGAAGAGAGCTTGAAATAGAAATTATCATAGGAAAAGAAGGAAAAACCTCAAGAATCAACGGCGTTAAAACCGCAAAAAATATAGATCTTCTGGAAAATGTCTACATCGTGGTCTTTTCTCCGGAGGATTTGAAAATCGTAAAGGATGAGCCGGAAAAGAGAAGAAAATTCATCGACCGTGAGCTCTGCCAGCTGAAGCCGGTCTATTACAGAAACCTCGGCCGGTATAAAAAGATCCTGCAGCAGAGGAACAGCCTGCTGAAACAGCAGGAAATAAGGGAAGATATTATCGCCGTCTGGGATGAAAGCCTTGCAGAATACGGTGCAAAGCTCATACAGGAGAGAATGCGCTTTGTTGAGAAGCTGGGCGGAATCAGCCGCGGGATCAGCCTTGGCATCACCAGCGGTAAAGAGGCGTTGGAGATCTCCTACGAAACCAACACGGCTTTCTGTGAGAACGTTGAAGAACAGAAAGAGGCTCTGAAAAAAGCGCTGAGAAAAAATCTGAAAATGGACATGATGCGGAGAAATACTTCCGTTGGTCCCCATAAGGACGATCTAAAGCTGTGCGTGGACGGAATCGATATCCGCCATTTTGGATCCCAGGGCCAGCAGAGGACCGCGGCGCTGTCGCTGAAACTGGCGGAAATCAGGCTGATAAAGGAAGAAACAGGGGTTTCCCCAATCCTGCTTTTGGACGACGTGCTGTCAGAGCTGGATTCGGATCGGCAGAATTTCCTGATCAATTCTCTTGGAGAGGTGCAGCTTTTTATCACGACGACAGAGCTTTCCGAAGAGGTGAGAAAACAGCTGTCCGACAGAAAGACTTTCATTGTGGAAAATGGAACTATAAAAAAAAGCTAACGCCATGGCGGGGTATTTTCCTAAGAAACCGAGGAAAGCGCCCCGCATGGCGTTATTTCAAAGATTATCGTATGCGTTTAACGCGCTGCGGATGAGCTTGTCGAAGGCGTCCGCCTGCCATGCGCTCCTTCCGGTAAACAGCCCGTCAATGGAAGGTTGGACGATGAGTTGATCGGCATTTTCCGGATTTACGCTGCCGCCGTATAAGACCGGAACTTTTTTACTCTCGTCTCCAAACAACTCTTGTAAGCATTTTTTTATTAAAAAGTGCATCTGTTCCGCATATTCGGCGGTAGCTGGAATTCCGTTGACTCCTATGGCCCAGACTGGCTCATATGCGATCCAGAGCTTGGAAAGCTTGGATTTGGGAATATCGCAGAGACCGATCTTAAGCTGGGTTCGGATTACTTCCTCGCTGATTCCAAAGTTTTTTTGCTCCAATGTTTCCCCAATGCACAACAAAGCCGTGAAACCGTGGTGCAGGGCAGACTTTACTTTTTTGTTTTCCTCTGCGTCCGATTCTCCGAATACGTGACGCCGTTCCGAATGACCGATCATAACCAGATCCAGATCCAATTCCTTCAGCATGAGAGGAGAAATTTCGCCTGTAAATTGTCCCTGATCCTCCCAGCACATGTTTTGAGCGCCAAGCTTGATATACTTTCTGTCCGTACCTTTCGCCGCTTCGCTTAAAGAGGTGTAGGATGGAATTACAAACAATTCCATCCTGTCCCGGCGGATGTCCCTCGTATTGATCTCCAATTTCCGCAGGTAATCCGCCGTTTCGGATATGGTTTTATACATTTTAAGATTTGTTCCAAAAAATAATTTTTTTTTCATGTCCGCTTCTCCCAATAATTAGAACTATGGTAAATTTGAAATAATTCTATAACACAATATATCAATATACAATAATAAAAAAGTTTATTATAATGATAGATGCAGGCTGCTATTCACAGTTGAAGGTTCGAGTAGGAGATAACGGAGCTATAGTTGGCGTCAATAAAGGATAAGTAGGGTGATAATATGCAGGACAAGCTGTTGCGGGTATTGATCGTCGATGATGAATTTCAAATTGCGATGTTGATCAAAAAGCTGATCAAATGGGATGAGATAGGCCTGGAATGCGTCAACCTGGTGGACAATGGGGAAGCTGCTTACAATATCATAGTCAATGAGAAACCGGATATCGTGATAACGGATATTCGCATGCCCAAAATCAACGGCCTGGATCTGATCAGCATGACAAAAAAAGTGGATGACAATATTAAATTTATCGTCGTCAGCGGCTATAAGGAATTCGAGTACGCCCATAAAGCCATGCAATACGGGGTCAACGATTATCTGCTGAAGCCCGTCAACGAGGATGAGTTGAACAAGGTTCTCAAGAATATCCATGCCGCTATCACCGACGAAGGAAAAAAGCAGAAAGAGGGAGAGGAATATAAGAGAGCGGCTGTGGCCGGCGAGCACATCATAAAGAGCAATTTGCTGAATAATATCATCGATCAGGCGTATGCTCCCACCTTGGAAGAATTGACGAATCAATACAACCTGACGTTTCGCCCCGGCGCGTACAGAGGGATCGACGTCAAGCTGGACTATTGGGATTATCAGAAAAATGACAAGAGACAGGACGTGATCACCGTGGAAAAGATCACACTGATCATTGAAAGCAATATAAAGGACAACGTCTATGAATACATGATCTGCGAAAAGCCGGATTTAAACATATATTGCCTGATCAATTACGATCTGCCAAAGTCCAGGGAGATCAAGGCGATCATAAATAATATCCTGTCGGAGATTCAAAATTATCTCATGGGCTTTGAGCAATATAAGGTCACTATCGGCATCGGCACGGAAGCGACGGAGTTTGAAAAGATAAAGCTATCTCTGCAGGAATCCCATAAAGCTGTCCAGAACAGGATCATGCTGGGAACGAGCAGATTGATCTATGCCAGCCTGCTGCAGTCAAACGGTCAAAGCCAGGTGGATAAGTTCCTGAGTCCCCATGAAGAACAGTACATAATGAGCGTTAAGTCCTTGTCCAGAGATTCTTTGGAAAATTCCATCCGTCAGATTTACGATAGGTTCAAATCGGATGAAAGCATTGATTTTTCCGTCTGTTACGAGGTGGCGGATGAATTGATCGACCTGTTTTTTAGAAATATTACGGTTCAGAACAGCGAAGAAAAGCAGATGGTATCATTTCTGAAAAACGCCTGCCAGCATTGCTATACCGTGGATGACCTCTGCGGCTTGCTGATAAATTATCTGGGGAAATATACGGAAGCGCATCTGAAGCTTCTTGAAATAGAGATCGTAAAGCCCATCCGCCGGGCAAAACAATATGTCGACGAGCATTATGGCGACAAGATATTATTGGAGGATATCGCAGAGATCGTAGACTTGAATCCGGTCTATTTCAGCGTCCTGTTCAAAAAAGAGACAGGGATGAATTTCAGCGTATATCTGGTTCACATCAGAATGGAAATCGCAAAGGAAATGCTGCGCAGCGGAAATGAAACCATAGCCGCCATCGCAAACGAGGTGGGCTATAAGGATACGAGATATTTCAGTCAAATTTTTACCAAGACAGTGGGCGTCAAGCCGGCTCTCTATCGAAAATTATATTCTTAGGTCCCAAATGGGAGAAACAATGATATGGAAATGGCAAAGACGATTAAAATATTTATATTGCTTTTTTGTCTGTCGGTGATTTATCTTGTGCTTGGCTACGCTTTGGATATTCTGTCGGATGCCTGGATTTCCATATTTGTGATCGGCGCGGTCCTGCTGCTCGTCTGGCTGTATCACTCCGTTGCAAGACCTCTGTCAATTTTCGAAAAATCTCTGGATCGCAGCATCGAGACGGACTCGGGAAACACAAAGCTGCTGGAAGAGCTTTCCGACGACGTGGCTTTCAAAAATAAGATCAAAGATTTGATCGAAATGTGCGTCAATCAGAAAGTCAGGGAAAATTCGGCGGAAATGCTCGATAAGCAAGCGGAGCTGGCGGCGCTGCAAAGTCAGATCAACCCCCATTTCTTATACAATACCCTGGATACCATCAGGGGTTATGCCCTGATCGAAGACAACAATGACATCGCAAAAATAGTAGAGGCTCTGTCGGCATTTTTTCGGTACAGCATCAACCGCAGGGCGGATCTTGTCACACTCCGGGACGAGCTGGCAAATATCCAAAACTACATGATGATATTGAAATTTCGTTTTAACAACAGGTTTTCCCTGGAAATCATCATCGATGACGATGACGTCAAAGCCTACGATTACTTTATCCCCAAGCTGATTTTGCAGCCGATTGTGGAAAACGCCATATTTCACGGGTTGGAGGACTGCGTGGAAGGAGGCAGGGTGACCATTGAGGTGGTGGAGACGGAAAAAAACCTGCTGATCACGGTCTCTGACAACGGAGAGGGTATGGACAGCAATACCTTGCAGGAGCTCAATGAACGAATTCGCTCCGCAGGACGTTACACCGACGACTCGGGAACGGGAAACCAGCAGAACACCGGCATCGCCCTTGCCAATATTCACAAGCGGATCCAGCTTCTCTTCGGAGCGGATTACGGATTATATGTATGCAGCACCCTGCATTATGGGACCGATGTGGAGATCACCATTCCGGCCAATTATGAGGGAAAGCCGAAGTGAGGTGAAAACCGGCGGGGAGAGTCCGGCAGCCGCCTAAGGAGATAATTATGAAAAAAGAAATGCTGCGCGTCAATAATTTAAGCATCGAGGACAGCGTTGCGGAAAAGCTGATGAATATCTCCATATGCTTTCTGGGAGGAGAGTGCGTCGGCTTTCTGGGACTTGAAAATTCGGGGAAAAATTTATTGGTGAGCTTCATATGCGGCGAGTATGCCAAGGGTCAGATCAATTTCTACTTCGACGGGGTCCGGCAGATCGGCACGGCGGCGCTGCGAGAGAGCGTATATAAAATTGCGGTATCAAATTATCTGATCGATGATTGGACTGTGGCGGAATATCTGTTTCTGGTCGACAGTCCTTTTTTCAGCATCAACAGAAAGAAGCTGACAGGTATAACAGAGGAGCTGTTTCATAGGTTTGAAATAGATATTTCCGCCGATAAAAAGCTGAAAAAGCTGTCCGAATTGGAAAAACGAATGGCGGATTTGATGAAGGCCTACAGCAAAGGCGCCAAGATCATCGTGATTGAGGATGAATTTGAGGGCTGCTCCACTCAGGACATTGAGAAATTCAAAATCCTGCTGGATCGGGTCGTTCAAAAGGGAATTACCGCCGTTATCAACAGCCATTCGGACAACGTGTCCCATATTTTATCCGATAAATATATCATCTTCAACAAAGGATATGTGGTCAAAAAGTGCCGGAAGGACTTCTTCAGAAGCGGAAGCTATCTGGAAAACCTGCTGCCGGGCATTTCCTCCGCCTCACAATCCGCTCTAAAAAAGGATGACCCGGAAGATGGCGGAGAAAAGGAAGGCGCGGAGCCTCCGTCTAGGGAGGTGGTGTTTTCCGCCTGCAATATGGTTTTGAACAGAGGGAAATCATTCCACATGGATTTTTATAAGGGAGAGGTAGCCACCATCCTTGCGCTGGATCTGAAGGAAAAAACACAGATTTTTGAACTGTTGTCGGGAAGGTATATCGATAAATCCATGGGGGTCTTTCTCGATCACAAGCCATGCAATTTTAAGAACACCAGAGATTTCATAAAATCCAGGATCGTCTCCGTGGCGGATATGGGCGGCGAAAGCGAGCTTTTGCTCAGAATGTCCGCGGGCAGCAATCTGATGATTCCTTCCCTGGAGAAAATCTCCACGCTGCAGCATGCCCTTGCAGAGCGCAGAGTCGTAAAAATGCTGGAAAAAGAAGTGCGGAACAATTTGACGGTAAAGCAGAAAAACAGAAAGGATATGAGCGTGAACGACTATATTCTGCTTTTGCTGGAACGGTGGTATATCTATAAGCCCAAGGTTTTAATTCTGTTCGAGCCCTTCGTTCACTGCGATATCTTTGGCATTTCCCTGGTAAAATCCTATGTTAAAAAATTTACCGATATGGGTGCGGCGGTGATCGTCATCAAGTCGCGGGAAGAGTATATGGAAGATATTTCCGATCGTTTTATTCATATATAGCTTCGGAAGCAGAGCCTTTCTTAATGTTAAAATCATCCCACCTATTCTAAAGAACACCACATTGGAAACCCCTTCTCCAGAAGATATAATGTACTTACTTTCAAAATTAAATGACGGTGTCAGTTAAAGGCTGGCTCCTGAGAAATCGGCTTGAAAGAAGTAATAGGAGGAGGAAAATAATGAAAAAGAAAATTTTTTCTGTTGTGCTTGTCGCTGCTCTGGTGCTCGGAGCTTTAACTGGATGCGGCAGTTCTTCAAGTGGTGCTCCGGCTGGAGACGGAGATTCGGCAGCAAAAAAAGACCTGACCTTTGTTATCGTTCCTAAAGTTGTGCATCCTTGGTTTGACGAAGTAAACAAGGGCGCGCAGTTACAAGCGGAAGAACTTTCCAAGCAATTGGGCGTTAAGGTAAAGATTGATTACCGTGCGCCTCAAACCGCTGATGTGGCCGAGCAGAACACAGTATTAGAGCAGGCTGCCGCCACAAAGCCCGATGGAATCGCCGTCGACCCGTTGGACTACCAGGGCAACAAAGCGGTAATCGAAGAAATTGAAAAACAGGGAATCCCTGTGGTTTTATTCGATGCCCCGGCTCCTGAAGGAAGCGGACTGACAAGCGTAGGAAATAATTTTGCCGAACAGGCCTCCATTGCGGCTGAAAAGTTGGTGGAACTGATTGGCGGATCCGGAAAGGTGGCCGTCATGCAGGGCGTTCCCACAGCTCCAAACCATGCGGAACGTTATCAGGCTCATCTTGACACATTGAAAAAATATCCCGGAATCACAGTGGTAGACGGCGGTATCGACAACGACAGCGTAGAAGAAGCTCAGACCCAGGCCGCGGCCGTATTGGCGGCTAACCCCGATTTAAAGGGTTATCTGAACTGTGACGCCTGCGCTACCGGAATCGCCGCGGCAGTGGAAGAAGCGGGGAAAAAGGGTCAGGTTACCATCGTATCCATGGACAATCTGATTGAAATTCTTCAGTACGTAAAGAGCGGAACCATTACGGCCACGTCCTCTACGATTCCCCAGATGCAGGGTTCCATGGCAGTGCTGATGATGTGGCAGAAATCCATCGGTATGGATATCCCCAAAGTAGTGGATACGGGTATTGCGTACATTGATTCTTCCAACATCGATGAATGGATCAAAATGGTTCAGTAAATGAACCGATAAAAAACAAGTAACTTCGGTAAAAGGGGCTTGGCTTACGAAAACGAGCCAGCCCTTTTTATTAATAAAAGGAGTAAATTCGATGAAAGTATTAGAGGCAAGCAATGTCACGAAAATATTTCCGGGGGTAACGGCCCTGGACTCGGTGGACATTTCCTTTGAGCCAGGAGAAATTCACTGCGTGATCGGGGAAAACGGCGCCGGGAAGAGTACTTTGATCAAATGCCTTACAGGTGTTTATGAGCCGGAGGTGGGAAGCATTCTCATCCACGGAGAAGATGCTTTAAAGAACAGGAAGCTGTTTGATAAGATCGCTTACGTGCCGCAGGAAATAGACCTGTTCGAACATATGACCGTTGCCGACAACCTTTTTTTGCCCTATGAGAAGTCAGGGTATAAAGGGCTGGTAAACAGAGGGGAGCTGGAGAAAAAAGCAATTCCTCTTCTCAACAAGTTTCAGATCCATGCCAATCCGGGCACGTTGGTAAAGAATATCTCGGTGTCGGAAAAACAGCTGCTTCAGATCGCACGTGCCACCGTTCATGAAGAGTATGAAGTGTTGATGCTGGATGAGCCGACCACCAGTTTAACCACAAAAGACGCACAGATACTGTTCGAAGTCATTGACCAGATTCGAAAGGAAAATAAGGCAATCGTATTTATATCCCATAAATTGGAGGAAATATTCATGATCGGTGATGTGCTTACGGTTTTCAGAAATGGGGCAAAGGTTGCTTATTCGGATATAGATAAGGTTGATACGGCCTGGGTTGTCACCCAGATGACAGGCCGTTCCGTAGATCAGGCCCAGAGCTTTCTTTCCGAAAGGGTTGAGGATGAAGTTCTGCTGGAGGTGGAGCACCTGACGGGAGAGAGATTCACCGATGTGAGCTTTCGGCTTAGAAAGGGTGAAATTCTGGGGTTTTCAGGACTGGTAGGAGCCGGCCGCAGCGAGTTGATGCAGGCGATTTTCGGTTATTTACCCGTCTATGAGGGCGAGATCAAGCTGGTGGGCGGAGTGTTGAAAAAGGGAGATACCCACTATTCCGTAAAAAACGGGCTGATCTATTTGCCGGAGGAACGAAAATCACAGGGTATTTTACCTATGCTCAGCGTCAGGGAAAACATCAGCATGTCTACGCTGGAAACCCTGCAGGGCACTATCGGAATATCCAAGAAAAAGGAAATGGATCTGGCGGAGCAGGTTGTGGCCGACTATGACGTAAGGACGTCGGATCTGGAAAAGATGATAAAGTTTCTAAGCGGAGGGAATCAGCAAAAGGTGATCATTGGAAGAGCCATGTGCTGCAATCCCAAGGTTCTGATCTTCGATGAGCCGACGAAAGGAATCGACGTAGGGACCAAGGTGCAGATCTATCGCATGATGAAGGATCTGGCGGAGAGAGAAGGGATTGGGATCATTTTGATCTCCTCGGAGATGGAAGAGATCAGGAAATGTTCAAACCGAATTATCGTTTTATATCAGGGTCAAAAGATCGGAGAGTTTCCTTCCGGCACTGAAAAAGAGACGATTATGAGTGCTGTTATCGGTATCAATTAAGAAACAAAAGGAGGAGTCACGATTATGTTTGAAAGACTGCCAAACCCTGTCAATTCGGCGGTGAACACGCTGAAAAAGAGCTCCATGACCGCCATCGGATCGGTTCTTGTGCTCATGATTTTATTTGCCAGCATCTTTTCCCCGTACTTTTTGGGCATCTATAATCTTCAATCGCTGATCAGAGACCTGGCTTTCATCGGTATGATAGGAATCGGCCAGTCCTTGTTGCTGATCATAGGAGAGCTGGACCTGTCCGTAGGTAAAATCGCGTCCCTGTGCGGCATCCTGTCCGGAATCATGATGATGCATTGGGGCTGGAATCCCTACGCGGCGTTATTGACCGCCCTGCTTCTGGGACTTGTGCTGGGAAGCCTCAACGGTTTGATCATAACCCGCCTGAGATTGAACGCTATGGTTGCAACCATCGGAATGTCCGGGGTATACGGAGGGATCAACCTGGTGCTGACAAAAGGAAAGGCTATCACCGGAATCCCGTCGGAGATCCATTTTCTCGGCAAAGGAAATCTGGGACCGATTCCCATCCCCTTTGTCTTTACGCTGACCGTCCTGGTTTTGGTCCTCTTTTTCGTGATGAAGACCAAGACGGGCAGATATATCTATGCCATAGGAAATAACAGAGAGGCCGCCAGGGTGCTTGGCATCAAGGTGGACAGGATCCGGATCCTGATCTATGCCATCGTGGGAATGATCTCCGCCCTGGCAGGAATTTTATATCTTGCCAGATTAGGCTCCGCGCAGTCCGCCATCGGCGAGGCGTGGCCCATGAACTCCATCGCGGCGTCGGTCATCGGCGGAGTCGCGCTGACCGGCGGGATCGGAAATCCGGCGGGAGCGCTGATCGGAGCCGCGATCATCAGCATCATCCAGAATATGATCGTGCTGTTTGGCGTCAACGTATACTGGCAATCTGCGGTCAGCGGGTTTGTGGTGGTCATCGCGATCTCCTTCAGCTCCCTGTCCACCATCATCCAGGAAAAGAAACAGAGAAAAATAAAGTTGTCCAAATGACGATACGGAGGTGTATGTTATGAAATTAGGATTGAATCTGTCCTTTGCGACAAAACGCTGGCTGGAGCCGGCACCGCTTGCCGCCATGTGCAGGCATGATTTTAACGTAAAGCATATTCAGTTTACCTGGGATCTGATCGATCCTTGGTGGCCCGGCGAGCAGAGGGACCTTTTGATAAAGGAGTATCGGGACGCCTTTGAGGCGGAAGGGCTGTCCATCGACGCGACCTTTGGCGGGCTCGCCGCCTATACCTACGCCCAACTGCTGGCGCCCTCGGAGATTCAGCGGGAGATTTCCTTCACCTTTTTCAAGCGGGCCATCGACCTGACCGCGGCTATGGGCGCGGAAGTCATGGGGACTCCCATAGGAGGCATGACCTACGACGACGCGAAGAATGAAACGAAACGGGCGGAACGGTACCGGAACGCGCTGGATTACCTGCGCAGGCTTGCCGAGTACGGGAAAGAAAAGGGCCTGAAGGAGATTCACATTGAAGCGACGCCGCTGATCACGGAGTTTCCCCACAGCCCCGAAGCCGCTAACCAGATGATGAAGGATTTGGAAGGCAGCGCCATTCCATTCAAACTGCTCATCGACTGGGGACATGCGATATACAAACCGCTGTTGAAGGAAAAGGCGAATATGGCACTCTGGTTGAAGGAGTGCGCCCCCTATATCGGTTCCATCCATCTGCAGCAGACAGACGGGCTTCTCGACCGCCATTGGGACTTTACGCAAGAAGGTATCGTTACTCCGGAGCTGATCAAAAAGGCCACGAAGGAAGCGGACCTGGAGCATATCGTACAGTATCTGGAGGTGGTGACCGCTTTTGAATCGTCTGATGAAGAGGTCTATGAGGGAATGAAGAAGACCATGGATTATCTCCACAGAGAGCTGGATGTATAGCGCAGGGTCAAAAGCTGCAGGAGGAGGAACGGTTATGGAATTTGAAGCGATGTATAAAAAAATTTTTTCAGAATACGAGCAAGTCTTCCAGACCATAGATCAGAGAAATGTCAGGGAATTTATCGATACGGTAAAAGCTCATGACCGGATTTTTCTCATCGGCGTAGGACGCGAGGGAATGGCCACCAGAGCCTTTGCCATGCGCCTGATGCATATGGGAAAAGAGATCCATTGGATCTGGGACGACACGACCCCCAGCATCAACCCGGGGGATCTGGTGATCGCAACTCTGGGAGACGGCCAGATCGGCCACATCAACTATATCTGTGAGCGGGCCAAGGAAGCCGGCGGGTCGATCTGCGTGGTGACAGGATCTCCCAGCGGAAAGACGGCTAAGAATCTGGCGGACAAAGTGCTTTTCGTCCCGGCGGCGGTATACCGGGGCACCGATCCGGTGGTGCCTTCTTTCCAGCCGATGGGAAACCTTTTCGAGCAATGCCTGCTTATTCTGTTCGATATGATCATCATGACCATCGTGGACGAAACGCCGGGGCTGAGCTTTGAAAAGATGTCAGCCAGGCACCGAAATGTGGAATAAGGCAGTCGATCAACAAAGCAGATTGAAGAGTTGGGAGGTAAGGGAATGAAAATAGCCATTGGCTGCGACGAAGCAGCGTATAATCTTAAAATGGAAATTATAAAACATCTGGAGAAACGAGAGGATATTGAGCTTTCGGATTACGGCGCCAAGTCCGGCGATGTGGTTTTGTACCCTGACGTCGCCTATGCTGTGGCTGACGACGTGGCCGGGGGAAAGTTCGAAAGAGGCATCCTCTTGTGCGGCACGGGGATCGGTATGTGCATCAGCGCCAACAAGGTGCCGGGTGTCCGGGCGGCGGTGTGCCACGATCCCTTTTCAGCGGAACGCTCCAGAAAGAGCAATAACGCCCAGATCATGTGCCTGGGAGAACGGGTCATCGGCGTGGAGCTTGCCAAATATCTGGTGGATATCTGGTTGACCTGCGATTTTGCCGGCGGGGGCTCGGTCCCGAAGGTGGACAGGATCAACCGGTTGGAGCAGGAGCATATCAGGCAGCATCAAGAGCAGAGCCCAGGAGAATGAAGAAAGGGAGGAGGAAAGGTTTATGAAAAAAATAATAAACAAGGATTCCAACGTAGTGGAGGAAATGCTTTCCGGGTATTTAAAGGCTTATAGCCGGTATTATGAGCGGATCGGAGACAACAACGCCTTTTTATATAAAGAACGGCGCAGAAACAAGGTTTCCCTGGTGATTGGCGGGGGAAGCGGCCATGAGCCGCTGTTCGGCGGATTCGTGGGAAAGGGGCTTGCGGACGCCGCGGCCTGCGGCAACATCTTTGCGTCTCCCAATCCGCAGTTGATTGCGGAGACCGCCAAAGCGGCGGACGAGGGAAAGGGAGTCCTGTTCCTCTACGGAAATTATGCCGGGGACAATCTGAATTTCGACATGGCGGAAGAGCTTTGCGAGATGTATGGAATCAAGACGGCCCACGTGCGGGTATGGGATGATTGTGCCTCCGCGCCTAAGGAGCGGATTACGGACCGCCGGGGCATAGCCGGCGATATCTATGTGATCAAGATTGCCGGAGCCGCCTGTGAGGCGGGGCTAGAACTGGACGAGGTTTTGCGCATCGCGGAAAAAGCGAGAGACAATATCAATACCATTGGCCTGGCGACGTCGCCCGGCTCCATTCCCGGAAACGACAAGCCCACCTTTGAGCTGGGAGAAAACGATATCGAATTCGGAATGGGGCTTCACGGAGAGCCGGGGATCGAGCGGACGACCATGAAGCCGGCCAACGAGCTGGTGGACAGAATGTACGGTGAAATCAAGAAGGAAATGGGCCTTGCGGAAAAGGATGAGGTGGCCGTTTTGGTAAACGGACTGGGGTCCACGACGCTTTTGGAGCTCAGCACCGTCTATTATGACTTGAATAAGCATCTGGAAGGGGATAAACTCACCGTCCACGACGCGGAAATCAAGAACTATTGCACCTGCCAGGAAATGGGAGGATTCTCCATAACGATCCTGAGATTGGACGATGAATTGAAGAAATATTACGATACGGCGTGTTTCTCCCCATATTACGCGAGAGAGGAGATTCGGTGATGGTAAACATTTTGACAGTTGAGCAGACCACCGACATGATCATTAACGCCTGTGACGCCATCGTCGGACAGAAAGCTTACCTGACCGAAGTTGACAGTAGGATCGGCGACGGAGACCACGGAATCGGCATGTCCGGCGGCATGGAAAAGGCCAAAGCCGCTCTTGCGGCGAACCGGCCTTTTGCCGATGTAAATTCCGTGTTCCAAACAACGGGAATGACCATGCTCAATTCCATGGGCGGAGCCTCCGGCGTGATTTTCGGCTCCATGTTTCTTTCGGGAGTCAAGGGAATGGCGACTCTCACCGAGCTGGACGGAGAAAGCTTTACAAAAATCATGAGAACTTCCCTGGAGGCCATCAAGGNNAAGTCGGTGACAAGACCATGGTGGATGCCTTGGAACCAGCGGTACTCGCCATGGAAAAGACGGAAAAGCAGGATCTGGTCCGGCTTTTAGCCGAGGCTCAGGCCGCAGCTCTCGAGGGAGTGGAAGCCACGAAGAATTATATCGCCAAGTTCGGGCGGGCCAAATCTCTGATGGAACGGGCGGTCGGCTGGCAGGATGCGGGCGCCACGTCGGTAGCCATCATCTTTACCGCAATGCATCAGTACGTACAGGGACTGAGCTGACGGCGGTTGGCCTGAAATGTTAGTGCGGCAAGTCTTGTAAAGGAATCTTTGCAACGGGGCGGAATCTCTTCCGCTTCGTTTTTTTGCCGTTTTGAAATGAGAAGCCCCGGGTTTTCGGCCCGCCGGGCTGATTTTCTGTTGCCTTCGGAAAGGATCAATGGAATAAACCTTGTAAAAAAGGAGATTTTGGTATACAATATATGGCAGTATGCGATTGTAATTGCAAACTCAAGGGAGATAATATATATGAGGTATGAGGTGATGAGAAAGAATGAGTGCGGATGTAAAACAACAACAGTATAATGCCGAACAGATACAGGTACTGGAAGGGCTGGAACCAGTCAGAAAAAGACCGGGTATGTATATCGGGAGCACAGGTCCCAGAGGTCTTCACCATTTAGTATACGAAGTCGTTGATAACAGCGTGGATGAAGCCCTGGCAGGCTTCTGTAAAAATATCAATGTTACGATACAAAGCGATAATTCCATAGTAGTAGAGGACGACGGCAGAGGAATGCCGGTGGACCTCCACCCGAAGCTTAAAATTCCCGCGGTGGAAGTCATCCACACGGTTCTCCACGCCGGCGGAAAATTCGGCGGCGGAGGATATAAGGTCTCCGGAGGACTTCACGGGGTAGGAGCTTCCGTCGTAAACGCCCTCTCCGAGGTCATGGAAGTTGAAATCAAGAGAAATGGCAAGATTTACAAGCAGACCTATTCCAGAGGAAAGACCCAGACTCCTCTCACGGAGGTGGGGGAATCCAGAAAGACCGGCTCCAGGACCATGTTCAAGCCGGACCCGGAGATCTTCGAGGAGCTGGAGTTCAGCTACGGGACTCTGGAGCACCGCCTGAGGGAAATGGCATTCCTGAACAAGGGAATCAAGATCACGCTGAAGGACGAAAGGGAAGGACAGAAGCAGACGGAAGTCTTTCACTATGAAGGCGGGATTAAAGAATTCGTAAAGCATATGAACAAGAACAAGGAGGCCATCCATCCCGACGTCATCTATTTTGAACTGAAGAAGGGAGAAGAGTACGAGGTCGAAATAGCGATGCAGTATACGGACCGCTACAACGAGCTCATACTTTCCTATGCGAACAATATCAACACCACCGAGGGCGGCACCCACATGATCGGGTTCAAATCCGCTCTGACCAGGGTGTTCAACGACTATGCAAAAAAGAACAAATTCATAAAGGATAACGAGGAAGGCCTTTCGGGCGAAGACGTGAGAGAAGGGCTTACCGGCATCGTCTCCGTCAAGCTTACGAACCCTCAGTTTGAAGGCCAGACTAAAACAAAGCTTGGAAACAGTGAAATCAGGGGCTTTGTGGAGACCACCACCAACGAAAACCTTACGGCGTTCCTGGAGGAAAACCCGAGCCAGGCCAGGATCATACTGGACAAGTGCCTCCGGGCGTCGAGAGCCAGAGAAGCCGCGAGAAAGGCCAGAGAGCTGACGAGAAGAAAGGGCGTGCTGGACGGACTGACTCTGCCCGGCAAGCTTGCCGACTGCTCCGAAAAGGACCCGGCCCTCTCGGAAATCTTCCTGGTAGAGGGAGATTCCGCCGGCGGCTCCGCCAAACAGGGAAGGGATAGGAAGAGACAGGCGATCCTGCCTCTCAGAGGCAAGATCCTCAACGTGGAAAAGGCAAGGCTTGACAGGATCCTGAGCTCCGAGGAGATCAAAAATATGATCACGGCCTTCGGCTGCAACATCGGCGAGGATTTCAACGCGGAAAAGCTGAGATACCACAAGATCATCATCATGACCGATGCCGA
>DLFX01000214.1:49243-61549 GCA_002482405.1 Firmicutes bacterium UBA7709
TGCTGCTGACCTTCTTCTACCGCTATATGACGCCCCTCATCGAGGGAGGCTACGTATATGCGGCACAGCCGCCGCTGTTCCAGACGAAAAAGGGAAAAGAGGTCTATTACACCTATTCCGAAAGGGAGCAGGAGAAGCTGATGGCGGAGCTTGAAAGCAAGCCGGGCAAAGCTGTGATCCAGAGATACAAGGGCCTTGGAGAGATGGACTACCATCAGCTATGGGAGACCACCATGGATTACAACAACAGGACGCTGATCCAGATCACCATCGAGGATGTGACGGCGGCCGATGAGATCTTTACGACTCTCATGGGCGACAAGGTACCGCCGAGAAAGAAATTCATCGAAGACAACGCAAAATATGCGAAATTAGATATATAGGAGGTGGATTGTTATGACGACAAGCTTTTTGGACGACGTGAAACTGATACAGCATGAGATCCACGATGAAATGAAAGATTCCTATATCGACTACGCCATGAGCGTAATCGTAGGAAGAGCCCTTCCAGACGCCAGGGACGGACTCAAACCGGTACACAGAAGAATTCTTTACGGAATGAGCGAGTTGGGCGTGACGCCGGACAAGCCCCATAAGAAATCCGCCCGTATCGTCGGTGAAGTAATGGGTAAATACCATCCCCACGGCGATTCCTCCATTTATGACGCCATGGTCAGAATGGCCCAGGACTTCTCCATCCGCTACCCGCTGGTGGATGGTCACGGAAACTTCGGCTCCGTAGACGGAGACGGCGCGGCTGCTATGAGATACACCGAAGCGAGGATGACGCCTTTTGCGCTTCAGATGCTTCGCGACATAGAAAAAGAAACAGTCGACTTCATGCCCAACTTCGACGAGGAGGGGAAGGAGCCGGTGGTTTTGCCCGCCCGTTTTCCGAACCTCCTGGTCAACGGGTCCAACGGCATCGCCGTGGGCATGGCGACGTCCATTCCGCCCCACAACCTGAGCGACGTCATCGACGCTACCGTAAAGCTCATAGACGAGCCTGACGCCAGCGTGGACGATCTCATCAAGATCGTGAAGGCCCCCGACTTCCCAACCGGCGCCGTCATCATGGGCCGGAACGACGCAAGATCCGCCTACCGCACCGGACAGGGAAAGGTAATGGTGAGGTCCAAGGCCGAAATCGAAGAGACCGGCAAGGGAAAGACCCAGATCGTTTTCACAGAGATCCCCTATCAGGTCAACAAGGCCAGGGTCATTGAAAAAATAGCCGAGCTGGTCAGAGAGAAAAGGCTTGACCACGTCGCGGATATTCGGGACGAATCGGACAGAACAGGCATGCGCATCGTGGTGGAGCTGAAAAAGGACGCGAATCCTCAGATCACGCTGAACCGTCTGTATAAGCATACTCAGCTGCAGGATTCCTACAGCATCATCATGATCGCGCTGGTGGACGGACAGCCGAAACTGCTGAACCTCCACGATGTGCTGACGGAATACCTGAAGCATCAGAAGGACGTGGTCACGAGAAGGACGATCTACGACCTCAGAAAGGCCGAGGAAAGGGCCCACATCCTGGAAGGATTGCGGATCGCTCTGGACAACATCGACGAGGTCATCAGGACCATCCGGGAAAGCTATAACGACGCGAAACAGCGCTTGATGGAACGTTTCGGACTCAGCGAGATACAGTCCCAGGCCATTTTGGACATGAGACTGGCCAGATTGCAGGGCTTGGAGCGTGAAAAAATAGAAGCCGAGTATGCGGATCTGATGGAGCAGATCGCATGGTTCCGGAAGGTGCTGGCCGATGAAAGCCTCCTCATGGGCATCATCAAGGATGAGCTTTTAGAGATCAAAAAGAAGTTTGGTGATAAGAGAAAGACCGACATTCAGGCTGACGCGGAGGATATCGAGGAGGAGGACCTGATCCAGGAAGGAAAGGTCGCGGTAACGCTGACGCATCTCGGTTATATCAAGAGGATCCCCGCGGACACATATAAGACCCAGAAGCGCGGAGGAAAAGGCATCACAGGCGTCACCACCCGGGAGAACGATTTCGTGCGGAATCTGATCATGACTTCGACTCACGATTATCTAATGTTCTTTACAAATACGGGAAAAGCGCATAAAATAAAGGCGTA
Source organism: Firmicutes bacterium UBA7709 (assembly GCA_002482405.1). Next base: position 51,352 of record DLFX01000214.1, read on the forward strand.
TGAAATACCGGAGGCTCAGAGGACCGCAAAGGGAACACCAGCTGTCAATTTCCTGAACCTGATGCAGCGGGAACGGATCACGGCGGTCATTCCGATTCAGGATTTCGGAGAGGACAAGTACCTCATCGCGGTAACAAAGCACGGAACCATCAAAAAGACCGCGCTTTCGCAGTTTGACACCAACAGGAAGACCGGGCTCATCGCCATCAATTTGAAGGACGACGACGAGCTTATCGGAATCAAACAGACCACAGGCACCAGCAATGTCATCATCGTGACAAAGTTTGGAAAATGCATCTGTTTCTCCGAAGAGGACGTCAGGGTCATGGGAAGAATCGCAGGCGGAGTCAGAGCCATCAAGCTGGAAAAGGGCGACGAAGTCGTTGCCATGGAGCTTGCCGAACAGGATGAGGAACTTCTGGTTGTGACCCAGAACGGTTACGGCAAGAGGACTCCCGTAGAGGACTACAAGGTCCAGACAAGGGGCGGAAAGGGCCTGCTCACCTATGATAAGGCGAAGTTCAAGAAGACCGGGGAGCTCATCGGCGCCATGGTGGTCAACGACAGCGACGAAATCCTCTTGATCAATTCCGACGGCATCATTATCAGGATCAAGGCAGGCGAGGTATCGCGGCTTGGAAGAGCGACCCAGGGCGTCAAGATCATGAGGGTTGCCGAAGAGGCCAACATCATCACAATGGCGAAGGTCATCAAGGAAGACGACGATGAAAATGAAGAATCGGAAGATGAAGCCGGCGCAGATGAAAAAGGGACAGAGGAAGAAGAATCAACTCAGATGGCAATTGATACAGAATAGAGTTTAAGACCCCTTTTCGTAGGGTATAATCAGGGAGGAAGTAGAAATGTCATTACGGCTGCAGAGTAGTTATAATAAGGAATCAGAGCGATGGGAATTAACAGCGGAGGGAGAAGTTGACATTTCCACCGCTCCCCAATTAAGGGAATACCTGGACGGTGTTTATCATCAGATCAAAGCGGACATACAGCTGCGTTTGGACGATTTGACGTATATAGACAGCACCGGACTTGGCGTGATTATCGGCGCTTTCGGCAGAATGCAGGAGACCAACAACCGGATCACCCTTGTAAATCCCAAAGGCAATATAAAAAAACTGCTCAGCATTACCAGCCTTGACAAGATACTTTGTTCGGAATCTTAAGACCTTAGGAAGAGGAGAGGAAAATGACGGATATAGTGAAATTCTCAGTCCCTGGAAAGCCTGAATATGTGGGAACGGTCCGACTGGCCATTTCTTCTCTGGCAAATTGCGCAGGCTTCGACATCGAGGCGGTAGAGGACATTAAAGTCGCCGTTTCGGAAGCGTGCACCAATGTGATATGCCACTGCAAGCCCAACAAAGAAGATTGCTATGAGGTTGCTTGCGAGGTGGGGGACGGAAGAATTATCATTTCTGTTGTCGATCGCGCCGGAGGGTATGATCTCACAAAATACAAAAGGCCATGCATGGATACGCCAAAAGAGGGAGGTCTCGGCATCTTTATCATCAAAGCGCTTATGGATGAGGTGGATATCTTTTCCGAGCTGGGAGCGGGGACCAGTATCAAGATGGTTAAATATATCAGAAGCTTATAAGGGGGGAAAAATGACCTCAGCAGCAGAAACCGGCACGAAAGAGCTTTTCGACAGGTACCGGGAGACGAAAAGTATAGAGCTTCGAAATCAACTTGTCGAAAAGTACCTATATATCGTTGATATATTAATAAAAAAATATTTAAATAAGGGCGTGGATTATGAGGACTTGTACCAAGTAGGTTCCATGGCCTTAGTTTTTGCTGTGGAGAGATATGATCCCTCCAAGGGTTTTGAATTTACCAGCTTTGCGACGCCCACCATCATCGGGGAGATCAAGCGGTATTTCAGGGATAAAGGCTGGGCTATAAAGGTCCCCAGAAGGCTGAAGGAAATTTCGGCTCAGTTATCCCCTGCCAAGGAGTACCTTTACGGAAAGCTGAACAGGGTTCCCAACATCGCCGAGCTGGCCGAATACATGGGGTATTCGGAGGAAGAGATCCTGGAAGCCATGGAAGGCGGACAGGCTTACAGCACCTACTCTCTGAACCAGACCTTTGACGAAGGCGGAGACGAGGGAGAAGGCGCCGTTCTTGAGAAATATACCGGAAAGGACGAGCAGGGATACTACAGCTTTGAAAATGCAGACCTGATCAAATCGGTGATGAAAGAGCTTTCCGAAAAGGAAAGGGACATCTTCAAGCGGAGGTTTTTCAAGAACGAGACTCAGCAGAACATTGCCGAGGAAATGGGAGTTTCACAGATGACCATATCCAGGCTGGAAAAGAAAATCAGAGAAAAGTTCCGAGAAGCAATCCAGGTGTAATATTAATAAAAGGACAGCGGAAATATAGAGAGAAGCAAAGGAGATCATAGCATAATGAAGCGCGTTTTTTCAGGTGTACAGCCTACGGGAAATATTCATATCGGCAATTATTTGGGGGCCCTCAAGCAGTTCGTGGAGCTGCAGGAGGATAACGACTGCATTTACTGTATCGTCGACCTGCATTCCATCACGTTACCCCAGGATCCCAAGGTGCTCAAGGAAAACATACTGAACGTCGCGGCGCTGTATCTGGCAGTAGGCCTGGACCCGGAGAAATCCATCATTTTTATCCAGTCCATGGTTCCCGGCCACGCAGAGCTGTCATGGGTCCTGATGTGCAATTCCTATACCGGAGAGCTTTCCAGAATGACGCAGTTCAAGCAGAAGAGCAAGGACAGCGAATCGGCCCCCACGGGACTTTTTACCTATCCCATCCTTATGGCGGCGGATATCCTGCTCTATGATACGGACGTGGTGCCGGTAGGCAACGATCAGAAACAGCACATCGAGATCACCAGGGATCTGGCGGAACGTGTAAACAATAAATACGGAAAGACCTTCGTCGTTCCTGACGGACGATTTTTGAAGGAAGGGGCAAGGATCATGTCCCTGGACGATCCCTCTTCCAAGATGAGCAAAAGTGCGGAAAATATCCACAGCAGGATCTCCCTGCTGGACGACGCAAATAAGATTAAAAAATCTATCATGCGGGCGACTACGGACTCCGAGGGAAGCATTCGATTTGACATGGAAAACAAACCCGGCGTCAGCAACCTTGTGAACATCTACAGCGCGTTTTCCGGAATGGGTGTGGCGGAAATTGAGAAAAAATATGCCGGCTGCGGCTACGGAGAATTTAAAAAGGATCTGGTGGACGTTGCCACGGATGCGATCCTGCCGATACAGCAGAGATACAACGAGATCCGGAAATCGCAGGAGCTGATCGATATCCTGAAGGATGGCGCGGAAAAAGCAAACGCCATTTCGGAAAAGACCCTGAAGAGGGTGAAAGAAAAATTCGGACTCGGACTTTGATTGAAATGGCGGCGCGCCGCCGGCACAAGCACCCGCAAGGGTGCTTTTATTATCAGCAATGCACATACAGCTGCCGGTACGGGTTTTTGGTATTCGGCGTCAGAACATAGAACGGATGGTCAAAGACTCCCCCCTTGGCAAAGCCGAATTCCCTGCAGAACAGTTCAATATCCGATTCGATTTCCTTCAGGTCGTTTTCATCCGCACGCGTTGCGTTTACCTGGGCGGGGAGACCGGACGGCAGCTCGCTGCAGCGAAGAAATATCTTCCCTCCGTGCATTCCCGTTCCGCAGAAATAGCCGACAGGACAGGTCTGGCTGCTGCTCAGCCCCAGAACGATGATCCTTCCGCCTGCCTGATATTCCCCCAGAAAGCTTCCGGCAGTACCGCCGATGATCAATACGGGCAGTTTGTCCTGATAGGATTTCATATGGATTCCGGCACGGTAACCGGCGTTTTCTTTGATAAAGATTTTTCCGCCCCGCATGCTGTAGCCGGGCGTGTCGCCGCAGGAGCCGTGAATGATGATGCTTCCGTCGTTCATGGTATCGCCGACGGAATCCTGGGCGTTGCCGAAAACGGTGATGGCCGCGCCGTCAAGATAGGCGCCCAGAGCGTTTCCCGGCGTGCCGGAGATCCGGATCTTTCCGGAGGACAGGCCGCAGCCGAGATACCGCTGTCCCAGACAGTTATTGATCGTCAGTTCCTCTTCGGAGGAATTTCTTATTTTACTGTTTAATTCCTGAAAATGGATCGTTGCCGCATTAATGTTCATTTTATCACCTTCAATTTTTTATTCGCCGGCATGCATGATGCCAAGAACCTCCAGTTCTTTGGAATTTAGACCAATACCTCTCAGCATAAGCCGGTTGCCGGTAAGAGCTTCAATGGAATTGATCCCCATCCCGCCCATCATTTCTTTGATTTCATGAGTCCATGCGGACACGAGATTGACCAGCCTCCTTTTTCCCTCCTCGGGATCGAGCCGGGAGACAAGCGCGGGATCCTGCGTGGCGATCCCCCAGTTGCATGTGCCGCTGTGGCAGCCGCGGCAGAGGTGGCAGCCCAGGGCGATAAGGGCGCCGGTTGCGATATAAACTGCGTCCGCTCCCAATGCGATGGCTTTTACCACGTCCGCGCTGCTGCGGATACTTCCTCCCGCAATGAGGGATACGTTTCCGCGGATCCCTTCCCGGCGCAGTCTCTCATCGACGCTGGCCAGCGCAAGCTCGATGGGGATGCCAACATTGTCGCGGATTCTGGTGGGAGCGGCCCCGGTGCCTCCCCGGAAACCGTCCAGGGCGATGATATCGGCGCCGCTGCGCGCGATTCCGCTGGCAATGGAGGAAATATTATGAACCGCGGCGACCTTGACAATGATCGGTTTTTTATAGTCGGTGGCTTCCTTGAGGGAGTAAACAAGCTGCCGCAGATCTTCAATGGAATAAATATCGTGGTGAGGGGCCGGCGATATGGCGTCGGACCCCTCCGGGGTCATCCTGGTCCGGGAGATGTCGCCGACAATTTTATTTCCCGGCAAATGGCCTCCGATCCCGGGCTTCGCACCCTGGCCCATCTTGATTTCTATCGCCGCTCCGGCGTCCAGGTAGCCCTTGTATACGCCGAAACGTCCGGAAGCGACCTGTGTGATGGTATTGCCGCTGTATTGGTAAAAATCCTCATGCAATCCCCCTTCTCCCGTGTTATAGAAGGTGCCCAGTTCCACCGCCGCCCGGGCCAGGCTTTCGTGGGCGTTATAGCTGATGGAACCGTAGGACATGGCGGAGAAAAGGATCGGAACATCCAGCGCAATGTGAGGCGGCAGGTTATTCTTGATTTTCCCGGTTTCATCCCGTTCAATGGCAGAAGGCCTGGCGCCAAGAAAAACCTTGGTCTCCATCGGCTCTCGCAGGGGATCGATGGAAGGGTTGGTGACCTGTGAAGCGTTGATCAGGATCTTATCCCAATAGACGGGCATTTCCTTAGGGTTCCCCATGGAGGAAAGCAGGACGCCGCCTGTTTCCGCCTGGGAATAGATCTCTGTGATCGTTCTCCGGGTCCAGTTGGCATTATGCCTGAAATTATGGTCCGATTTTGTTATTTTCAGCGCCCTTGAAGGGCAAATGCAGACGCAGCGGTGACAGTCCACGCATTTTGAATCGTCAGTTGTCAGTTTGCCGTCTTCCATATAAAAATGGACGTGGTTTGCACACTGGGAAACGCATTGGCCGCAGCTGACGCACCGTTCCTTATTGCGTACGACTTCAAATTCCGGATAGAAATAATTAATTGCCATTCATGCCACCCCCATTCAGCGTAAAGATCGCCGGTTCGCCGCCTTTCGGAGACCAGAGTCTGTCCAGCTCCTGGGTGAGAACGCGGATGGCGCACTCCTCGCTTGCAATATAGACCATATCGCCCTTTTCCCCGATTACCATGGAACGCAGCTTGAGCCGGTCGTTCAGCGCCATGATTCCATTCTGGAAACCCAGAAGAATGGAAAACGGACCGGTGATGAGCAGGCTGCTGAAGGTATTGCGAAGGTAGGTCAGGATTTCCCGCTCCTCATCCGGCCTGCTTTCTATCGTCGACCAGAACGGCGCGGCAATCACATGAGCCAATTCGTTCAGGGTAAGCCTCCGCTTCCTTATAAGAAAATCGACGATATAGGTGATCACTTCCGTATCGGTTAGGAGATTACACTGGTAGCCGAACATTTCAATATACCTTCGGTTGGTATCGTAAGAAGNNGTACGATGGAAAATTCCCTCAGGGCAAAGGGATGAGCGCCGCCCCACCAGCCCGGCGTATTGGTCGGATACCTGCCGTGGGCGGTCCAGCAATATCCTTCATAATCTTCCAGCTTGTAAAAATAGCCCACATCCTCGGGGAAACCCACCGCTTTGAATACTCCCATATTTTTTCCGCTGGAGAAAACGTAAGCTCCTTTGATATCGGTATTGATATGAAATACACAGCGAGTCGTAAACTCGTCCTCATCCAGCTGGCTTTCCGCCAGCTTTGTGGGAAGCGGCGTCACAAAATAACGCCAGATCAGAGGTTCATCCGTGATCCGGTTCGTCTTCCTCACAGGTATTTTTGAGAGATTGATGATATCAAACCGGCGATCCAGAAACTTCTCGCATTCTTCTTTTGTCGCGGTGCTATCATAAAAAATATGCAAGGCATAATAATCTTTATAATCAGGATAAATACCGTAACCGGCAAATCCTCCGCCTAAACCGTTTGAACGGTCGTGCATGGTGGAAATCGATTTTATGATATCATCTCCGTTGAAACGGCTGCCTGACTTTGAAAAAATTCCCGATATGGCACAACCGGATGGAATTCTGATTTGTCCTTCCGCATTCATAACTTTGCCTCCTTGTTTTCCTTTGCTGCAAACAAAAAGACAAAGTGCCCCTTAAAATAATAAGACGCCTTTGTCTATTGGGAGAGAGTATACTTCACTTTGACAAATAAATCAACCTTTTTTGGAAAATTTATTTGAAAAATTAGTATTTTCTGAAAATAAAAATACAATTGCTTTTAACCGGCTGGTTTTAAATTATCTCAGCTTTTTCCCGCTGTTTCAGTTTTACGTAGACAAAGAAGGGAAAACCGATCAGAATCAGCAGAAAGCCATACATAACGTACTCGGCGCCTGACCCGAAGATCGTATACACCAAATAATAAAAGGCAATCAGGCTGACGGCTCCTTTCCTGATAAAACCGAGAATATTTATCGACCTGCCGAATTGTACGGACAGCATCAGATCCGAAGCGGCCCCGAAGGCGTAAAACACCAAAAAGGACATAACCGCCAAAAGCACCAGGAAATTATAAATGCTCATACTCGTATTGAAGGAACTCAGCAACATGACGCCTGTCATGAGAACTCCGTTGAGCAGCAGCGCGAAATTCGGAGTCCGGTATTTCGGATGGATCTGAGCAAACTTTTCGGGAAACAGTCCCTGCTCTCCCAGGGAGTAGGCGACGCGTGCGCCGGACAAAATCCAGGCTCCGATGCATCCGAGGGCAGAAATAACCACACCCAGAGAAATCAATCCGCCGGCCCAGTATCCGCCTGTCGCCTGTTGAATGATGTCGGAGAAGGGCGAGGCTGAAGCGGCCAACTTCTCCTGAGGCATATTTCCCGCCGCCAGAACAATGAGGATCAGATAGATCAGGATAACGAATACGGTTCCGATCAAAGTGGCCTTTTTTACCGTCGCCGCATCCTTGACTTCTCCCGCGTTGACGCTGGCCCCCTCAAAACCGATAAAGGACCAGAGAGAAAAGGCAACCGCAACTGGAAGCGTAGAGAGTCCGCTCATTTCGGAGCTGCTGACAGTGCTGTAATTCTGCGGATCGACATGGAAGGCTGCGATGATTATGAAAATCAGCAGCGGCGCCAACTTTGCCAGAGTCAGGATCAGATTGAGATCTCCCGCCGCCTTGACTCCGAAATAGTTGATGACGGTATAAACCCAGATGACCGTCACCGACAAAATTACCTGAATCAGTGTGTTTGTGGCAAGGGCGGGGAAGAAATATCCGGCGTAGCTGATTCCGCCCATGATAATTGCTCCGTTTGCAATCCAGCACCCGCACCAGTAGGACCAGCCGACGATAAAGGCGGGCAGATCGCCAAAGGCCTCTTTCGTATAAGCGACAGCTGATCCGGTCGCGGGGTTGCGCTCTCCCAGCCGGGCAAAGGATATGGCCAGCAAAACAGTTCCGGCACCGGTGATTAAAAGCCCGATAAAGGCTGCTTTGGGGTTGCTCAATTGAGCGAACCCCTGCGGCAGCATATAGATTCCGGTACCGATCATCTGACCCACGATGACCGCTGTTGCGGACCAAAGACCGATCTCCCTTTTCAGTTGGCCGGATTGTTCTCCTGGACGGATTTGTTCGGATGGCTGGTCTGTATTATTTTTAAAAATTTTCATAAGCTTACCAACTTTCTTTCCTTGGGGAAATATTGGTTTAATCCTGCTTTTGTACTGAAACCGCCCGTTTTCTGATATAGAAGGATGCGACAATACCGATGACGCTGACAACTCCCAAATAGATAAATACGTAGGTATATCCGCCTCCGCCATGGTTATCCAGCCAGGATCCAAACAGAGTCCACATGAAGAAATCAGGAGAATAGCCGATCACGGATGCGATACCGACGGCGGTACCCATGACAAGGGCGGGAATTCTTGTTTCGCTGGCTATGGAGAACATGATGCCGTATAATGCAAGACCAAACAGACCCGGCAGCAAGGTGTAGTAGCTTACCAAAGTTACGCTGGCCGTCGATGGAATCGCAAGAACGCCGAAATACAACAAGGCCAGGATGGTGAACAGGATCATAAACCAACGGCTGGTGGAATGGAATATCTTATCTGCAATCATACCGCTGACAGGCGCCAGTAAATAGAAGATATAGGTTCTGATGATGGACAATACGCCGGATTCTTCCGGAGTGATCCCAACCACGTCCGTCAGGTATGGGGTGAACATGGTTCCTCCGCTGTAGCCGACGGTATAGGCGGCAAATATGATGAAGGCCAAAACCCATACGGTAGGATTCTTCAGAACTTCTCCAAGCTGGCTGACTTTGAATTCATTGATCTTGACGTCTGTTTCGATGTACAGCTTTTCCTTGACAAAGAAAAATACCAATATAGCGGCGATCAGCGTGCTGGCGGCGTAGGTCAATACACAGATGGTGAATTTTTCCGATCCGTCGGCGCCCATGTTGGACAGATGCAGAGCGACGGAATTAACGATGGCTCCCGTCACACCGTTGCCCAGATAGTAAAGGCCGAACATGAACCCCTGCTCCTGCTCCGTACCGATCATGCGGATGGTCTTCATGAGAGAGCCCCAGAACACAAAAGTAGTGGAAAAGGCAAACAGGAACCAGATGAGAAGCGTGACCCCATAGCCTGAAGCCAGGGTAAGGACCGCAGTCAGGATTGAGGTTGTAACCAAAGAAATCAGAATACACTTTTTCGTGGACAATTTGTCGGCGATTATTCCTCCCGGAATATAGAGGATCATACAACCGATGGCATAGGCAGTGGACAGGACACCCAACTGCGTGTTGGTGATGGACAGGGCCTCAAGCTGCCAATCATAAAAGACGTAACGGATATAGGGGATCAGATAGATGGACCCGCCGGCAACACCGAGAGACAGGATTGCCAGATACTTGCTGGTTCGACTCATAATAACCTCCTTAATTAAGCAAAAGTAAGAAATAAAAAAATATATTTATGATAACATTCCTTTGCCGGAACCGCCCGCGGACGCAGAATGCCCGCGAGGCTCCTTTCCGGCTCGGGATTATTATTGCTTGATGTACAGGGCATCCACTGCGCAGATCCCTTTTTCATAAACAAATATGGGGTTGATGTCCAGCTCCTTCAGTTCTCTTGCCCGTTCCGCCGACATTTCGGAGATCCGGACGATTGCGTCCGACAGCGCGTCAATATCGCTCTTGGGCGCGCCCCGATATCCGTCCAAAAGGCGGAAGCTCTTTAGCTTCCGTATCATATTGTCCGCTTCTTTCTTTGATATGGGAGCCAGGGCCATAGACGTGTCCTTAAATATCTCTACGAAAATACCGCCCAGGCCCACCAGAACGCAAGGTCCGAACTGAGGATCGTTGTTGACGCCCAAAATGACTTCCGTCCCTTTCTCAGCCATATTGCAGATCTGCACTCCCCGGATATCGGGATTTTTGAAATGCTTCGCCGCGTTTTCCAGTATGGTATCATACGCCG
>DLFX01000163.1:0-2098 GCA_002482405.1 Firmicutes bacterium UBA7709
TCCGCGCTGGATAAGGGCTGCTTCTCCAGCTGGTTCATTACGGTTTCTATCACCTTTGGATGTCTGTGCCCGCAGTTGAAAGCTCCGAAACCGCCCAGACAGTCGATATATGTATTTCCGTGCAGATCCGTAAAGGTGTCTCCGTCGGCTCTCCATTCCATCGCCATGTCGTCCGCGCCGGCTGATTTGCGGTATTCCAGAAAACCCGGGTTGATATGATTGTCGAAATTGTGCCTTGTCTCTTTGATAAAGAAATCCTTTTCGTCCGCAGTCATAGTCTTCTGCGCGATGGTTTTCATCGCGAATTCGGTATACTTCAATACCTCGTCAAACTCTTTTCTCACCTTGAATTCCTCCTGAATTATTATAAATTTAAATAAAAGAAACTCATCCCTTGACCGCTTCCGCCGCTTCTTTCACGGAAGCCAGCAGAATGTCAAAGGCTTTATCGCAATCTTCTTTCGACGCGATGAGCGGCGGAATCATTCTGATGATGGCGCCGCCGATCGCCGTTACAAGCAGCTTTCGGTCGATGCATCCGTGCTTGATCTCCAGCGCGCCGTTGAAATCAAATTCCACGCCGATGATCAGCCCTTTTCCCCTGATTTCCTTCACGTGAGGCAGCGCGGATAACTTCTTCATGAAGTACTCTCCCACCTCTTTCGCGTTTTGAGCCAGGCTCCGATCCAGAAGTTCGCTCACCTCGGCATAGGCTGCGGCGCAGCATACGGGGCTTCCGCCGAAGGTCGTTCCGTGAGATCCGGCGTTAAAGGCCGCGGCGATCTTATTCGTCGTACAGATGGCGCCGATGGGCATGCCTCCGCCAAGCCCCTTCGCCATGGACACGATATCAGGCTTGATCCCATAGTTCATGTATCCCATGATTTCACCTGTCCTGCACCACCCGGTCTGGATTTCGTCGATCATGAGCAGCAACCCCTTGTCGTCGCAGAGTTTTCGGATCCCCTCCATAAACTCTTTTGTGGCCGGTCGCACTCCGCCTTCTCCCTGAATCGGCTCCAGCATGATGCCGATGGTATTCTCCGTAACGGCATTTTTAAAGGAATCCAGATTGTTGAACTCCGCGTAGGTAAAGCCCGGAAGCATCGGTTTAAAGCCAAGCTGGCAGCCGTTGTCAGGCTGGCCCGTCGCGGACATCGCCCCGTAGGTCCTGCCGTGAAAGCTTTGAGTCGCTGTAATGATATGATATTTTTCCGGTCCGAAATTGTCAGTTCCGTACTTTCTGGCCAGCTTGATCATAGCCTCGTTGGCTTCGGTGCCGGAGTTCTGATAGAAAATTTTGTCCATTCCCAGGGTCGTGCAGATCAGCTCCGCCAGGACTGCCTGAGGTATCGTGTAAGGATAATTGAAGGTGTGCATGAGGTCCCCGACCTGCTCGCGCACCGCCGCAACCACCTTATCATTGCAGTTTCCGGCGTTGTTGACTGCGATGCCGCCATAGAAGTCCAGATACGACTGATCATTTTCATCGTAAAGATACATTCCCTTTGCTCTCGTCGCGATGAAAGGGAAGCGTTGATAGGTCTCGATCATGTACTTCTGCGTAAGGTCGATCACTTCCTGCGCCGTTCGTTTTACACTTTCCAACTGCATTTCTAAACCCTCCGTTTCAAGTGTCATATTTTGGAAATCTTTTTTGGTCAAGGTTATCTTAAACCTTATACCAGTGACAAAGTCAATAGACTTAAATAATTTTTTTCTTTTTTTGCTTTACAGGTACCTGCAGTTTGAAAAAAGCGGTTCGGTCATAGTTATTGAATATTGGAAATTCAATGAGTATTTCGCTGATGCAGTCTCCTTTCACCTCGTAATTATGGCTCGTAATATAGTCCATCAGCAGTTTTAAGGATTCTTCCTCCTTGTTAAAACCGTAACAGTATGTACATAAAAAGACCCCTTCGGGAATGATTTCTATGCCCTCATCCGACAGGAAATCATCTTCTACGAAAAGGATGACCTCCGAAGCCCATAATTCCTTTTTTTGAAAGAATTCCTTCCTCATAATGCTGCCGACATTGCAGAAATAGCACATGGGCAGGTGGTGGAGCGCGTATTGCTTTTTCAGCGACCGGAGAAT
>DLFX01000163.1:2132-4552 GCA_002482405.1 Firmicutes bacterium UBA7709
CGGCATATACTCCAGAATCACCGTGTTCTCTTCGGGAGCCGATTCATAGCGCCGGTAGTTTTCAATGGAGCGCCCGATAGCCTGTTTCGCAAAATGCATCTCCAGCATTTGCCTTTCAATATTCTGTTTTTGTCTCTCCAGAATTTTCCTGAATTTTCCAATATCTTTCCCATCCAGGCACTCCTTTATCTGCACAAGATTCATGCCGAGAGCCTTCATGTACTGGATCATATCCAGCTGGGCACACTGCTTGATATTATAGTATCTGTATCCGGTTTCCACATTGATTTCACTGGGTTGAAGCAGTTTCATCTTGTCGTACAGCCTTAGGGTCTGCTCGGAAATTCCATTGATTTTTGCCATCAAACCAATGGTGATATGATCCATCGCCTTCTCCATGTTTACATTTACCTCTCTTCTTGTAAAATAGCGGATTCGTTACATTTTGCGGGAAAAATTGTTTAATTTATAACATGCAACTTTATAGCAAGTGCATAGTTTTTTTAATTTTCTGAATATTTTATCGCCAGATCAATTTACAGGTAAATTTTAGCAGATTATAATAAGCCGGAGGGTAAAAGTAGATATCCTCGCCGTATTATTTATAAAGGAGGTCGTTATATGGAAGTAGGATTTTGGGCAGTGGTTCCGCCTCTTCTCACGATTGTGCTGGCAATCGTCACCAAAGAAGTATTGTTGTCGCACTTTATCGGTGTCTACACCGGCTGCCTTATTATAGTCGGAGGCAACCCGCTGGCGGGCTTTGAGAAGATGGTGAACATTATCCTCTCTAATCTCACCGACTCATGGAACATGCAGGTATTGATCATCGTCATACTGCTGGGCGGAATGATCGGGCTTTTGACCAGGTCAGGAGGATCCGCCGCATTCGGCCGCCTGTTGGGGCGAAAAATCAAAACCAAGAAAGGAGCTCAGGGCGCCACTTGGCTCATCGGTCTTCTCATTTTCTTCGACGATTACTTCAATGCTCTGACAAACGGCGCAATCATGCGGCCTATCAGCGACAAGTTCAACGTTTCCAGGGAAAAGCTTTCTTACATCATTGACTCTACCGCTGTAGGAATCTGCCTCGTGGTTCCCCTGTCAAGCTGGGTCGCCTTTATCTGCTCTCTCATCGCCAGCAGCTATGCTACCGCCGGTGTAAAGCAGGACGCGTTTCAGGCTTTTCTGATGTGCATTCCCTTTAATTATTACGCCTGGCTGTCGATCATCATGGTCATCGTGGTCGTATACCTCGGCCTGGACTACGGTCCCATGGCGAAGGCGGAAAAGAGAACGGCAGAGACCGGCGCGCTGTGCGATAAAACCTTCAGCGGCGGTGGTGCGGACGACGATGATTTCTCATCCATCGAGCAGAAAAACGGCGGTGCCGTCGATTTGTTGGCGCCGATTCTCCTGCTGATCTGCTGCGCTTTAGTCTTTATGCTCTATACCGGAGGTTTCTTCACATCATTCAATCTGCTCGATGCGGTCAATAATATGGACGGTATGCTGGCTCTCACCTATGCGGTGTTTATCGCTGTCCTGTTTGCCATCGTATTCTATCAGGTGAGAGGTCTGTCAAAGATCAGCGACTCCATCGCAGCCTTTGTCGTAGGAACAAAGTCGATGCTTTTTGTAGTCATTCTCCTGGCCTTTGCCTGGGGCATCGGCGGAGTCGGCGACGAGCTCGACACCGCGGGCTATGTCGCCTCGCTGTTTGTGGGAAATGTGCCGCCATTCCTCGTCGCGTTTATTATTTTCGTATTCTCCTGTGTCATGACCTTCTCAACCGGGGCAACCTGGGGCACTTACGCCATCATGATCCCCCTCGCCGTGCCTCTGGCCCTTGCCATGGATATCAATGTATACGCATGTATCGCCGCGGTAATCGGCGGCGGCGGATTTGGGAACCATTGCTCTCCGCTGGCTGATACTGCCATCCTTTCCTCTGCCGCTGCAAATATTCGCCATACGGATCATATTAAAACTCAGATACCGTACTCGGTGACCTGCGCGTCCGTCGCCTGCGTAGGCTTCCTGATTTCAGGCTTTGTCAATAATTTTGCCGTGCCGATGATCGTGGTCTTTGTGCTGTTTCTTGCAGCGGTGTTCATTTTAAACAGGTTGTTCGGCGCCAATAGATATGGCAGCGAGACGATCCGTTCCGAAGCCGCCGCCAACGGTGACCCCGCGGCAGCGGGCGCTGCTTCTGAAAACCAGGAATGCGACGTGGAGATCTTAACAAATTAATTAGCAAATTCCATGCCATTAATAATATCTTTCATATGAAAAGGGAGGGGAATCGTTTCTCCCCTCCTTTTCTATTATTCCGTCATTTCCACTTTCTTCATATTTTGTTTCCTACGATGTGAATTCGAAGCATGTTCGTCATGCCGCCCACCCCAACGGGCGCGCCC
>DLFX01000161.1:0-848 GCA_002482405.1 Firmicutes bacterium UBA7709
ACCCGCCAGACTAAAAAACCAGTAGGAGATATACATCGCCAGCATCAGATATTCGCCGTGGGCAAAGTTTACAAGCCCCACCACGCCAAAGATCAGCGCCAGCCCGACGCTCGCCAGGGCGTAGATTCCGCCTGACAAAATACCTGAAATGAGAACATTTAAAATTTGTTCCATTTTCTACTCCTCAAGATGTTTTCATATTCATTTTAACCCACAGCCACTTCATTGAAAAGTGGCTGTGGGCATTTCATTCCAGATTTAGCCGGAATGGAATTTTTTCCGTTCCGTTCAATTCAATCGATTACCACTTGCTTGCGATGGGAAGAGGTACGTTGATTGCTTCCCCGTTTTTCAGCTTCTCCGGATAGATGGTAACTACCGATCCGCCCTGCCACTGGTTGATGTTGGCTGAAGCCGCATAGTTCTGTCCGTCGTCTCCAAGGTCCCACCCAAAGCCCAGGGTCGTCATATCGAGCTTGGTGGTCAGCGCCGCTTCCCGAATTCCGTCAGGATCCAGTGTTTTCGCGTTGGGAAGGATGTCGTGGAGGAACGTGTAGCATCCCGCAAAGGCGGCTTCCGCCGCGATGGATACGTTCTTCATGTCCGGGAATTCCTTCTTGAAACGGTCTCTGAAATCGCTGACAGTTTTTCTCATGCCTTCATCCGTGAATACGTCCAGAGGCAGGTTGGTGGGCATATCGGTGCAGAAGAATCCGTCCGAATCGGAACCGATGGTGGACGCAAAGTTGGGGTCTGTCGTTCCCGCTCCGCAGCCCATGAATACCTTCGGCATCGCGTCATACTGCTTCAGGGTGTCCACCAGCAGGATCGCGTCGTTGATGTAGTTG
>DLFX01000161.1:853-2299 GCA_002482405.1 Firmicutes bacterium UBA7709
CAGAGACGACATGTCGGTGATGGAGGTATTATAACTTTCTCTCGCCACCAGATTCATTCCCATTTCCTTGATCTTCGCTTCCGCGCCGTCCGCTACCGAGGTGCCGTAGGAGGATTCCTCGTGGATGATGGCGATCTTCAGATCCTTGGGGTCAAGGCCGAGCTTCGGGGCGATAAATTCGCCGACATAGGACGCTCCCGCCGCTCCGCGCAGTCCGCCTTTATCAAGAATCCGGAATACGTGCTGGAAACCGGAATCCGTCAAAGCGTCCGCGATTCCGCCGGATTCGACCAGAGAAACGCCGCTCTTTTCCGTTACTCCCGCGATAGCCAGAGCGTTTCCGCTGGCAAGGGAGCCGAAAATGACCTGAACGCCCTGCTGGTCCACGAGTCTGCCTGCTTCCGTCGTAGCCGCGGTCGGATCCGGGGCGTCCGCTTTCACCAGCTCGACCTGTCTGCCCTGGACTCCGCCGTTCTCATTGACGATATCCACTGCTATTTTAACAGCGGCCAGACACTGGGAGCCCAGCAATGCGTTTGCGCCGCTCAGGGGATAGATCGCTCCCACCTTGAAGGTTTCCGCATTTCCGGTATCCTCGCCTTTGTTTCCGTCCCCGCCGCACCCGGCAAAAGCCGTCACAACCAATGCCAGAATTAAAAATATCGCTATCCTCTTTTTCATTTTAATCCCCGTATGATGTGCCCATCATACCTTTCCTTTCTTTTAAAATAGACAAAATCGGCAGATATCCTTCAGCCCTTCCACGCTGTCAATGCTTGCTTATTTAAAGGTAATAAACCAGCCTTATCACCTGTAAATAACTTCTCCATGGATTTTTCGACGCTTTCCCGCTTCACAACGCCTGTTTTGCTTATGATCGCTCCCAGGATCACCATGTTTGAAACCTTGGAATTCTGCAAACCTGACGCGATCTCATTGGCGTCGACATTATAAATGTCCAGATCGCTCCTTGTCGGCGCTTCTTTGATCAGGGAAGTGTTGACAAAAAGCTTGCCTCCGGGCATTATGACATGCTCAAATTTGACCAGAGACGGCAGATTCATCACCGCCGCCGCCGTAGCCTCCAGAATGACCGGGGAGNNCGGATACGATGACGGAACAGTTTGCGGTGCCTCCCCGCATCTCCGGACCGTAGGACGGCATCCACGTTACTTCTCTTCCCTCCAGCATTCCCGCGTAAGCGATGAGCTGGCCCATCAAAAGGGCGCCCTGCCCTCCAAAGCCTGCTATAATGATCTTTTGGGTCTCCATTCACTTCACCTCCTCGGGGCATTTCAGGTTTCCAAGGGGGTAATAAGGGATCATGTTTTCCCGAATCCACTCCAGCGCTTTCACAGGGGTCTGTCCCCAGTTGGTGGAGCAGGAGGATAACATCTCCACAAAGCTGAATCCCAGCCCTTTTTCCTGGACTTCAATGGCTTTTTG
>DLFX01000161.1:2305-6215 GCA_002482405.1 Firmicutes bacterium UBA7709
TCCTTCCTGACATTGGCCGGAGAGTCAAGGGAAACCCGCTCCACAAACACCGCTCCGTCTATGGTTGCAAGGAGCTCCGCCATACGAAGCGGCTTCCCCGCAAGCTCCTGCTTCCGGCCTTCCACGGTGGTGGTGGTCTTCTGCCCGATCAGGGTCGTAGGGGCCATCTGTCCCCCGGTCATCCCGTAAATCGCGTTATTGATAAAGAACGTCGTGAATTTCTCTCCCCGGTGCGCGGCGTGAACGATCTCGCCGGCGCCGATGGACGCCAGATCGCCGTCTCCCTGATAAGTAAATACGATTTTGTCGGGATGGACTCTCCTGATGCCCGACGCTATGGCGGGGGCTCTCCCATGAGGCGATTCACACATATCGACGTTCATATAGTGATGCGCGACGATACTGCAGCCGATAGGGGCGACTCCGATAGCCTCTCCCAAAAGGCCCTTTTCATCCAGCACCTCCATGATCAGGCGGTGGGCAATGCCGTGGGTGCAGCCGGGACAGTAGGTGGTTTCCTCGGCCAGCATTCCCCTTGTCACCTCAAAAACTGTCTTCATCTTGCCACCTCCAGCGTCTTTTTCATATCCTCGGCTTCCCTCAGCGCTTTTTTCGCATTCGCCGCAATCTCCGGCGGAGTGATCAAAATACCGCCTACGCGGCTTGCCAGGCTGACTGGAAATCTGCCGCGGCATCCGATTTTTACGTCGTCCATCATCTGCCCCCTGCTCAGTTCCACGGAAACCACCGCTTTTACCGTTTCGGGGATCCCGTCAAAGGCTTCGTAGGGATAAGGCCACAGGCTGACCGGCCGGATCAACCCGGCTTTGACGCCCTCTTCCTCCAGAAGGTCGATGGCTTCTTCCGCGATCCGCGCCACAGAGCCGTAGGCAACAAGCACGACCTCGGCCTCCTCTAAATTCATCGCCTTATATTGAACCAGTTCCTTCTTCGCCCTGTTGTATTTCAATTCCAGCTCCAGGATTCTGGCTTCCAGTTCTTCCGGTTTTAAATACAGCGATTTGACCACGTTGCGAGGCCTTATACTCCCCGATCCCGTCAAAGCCCAAGGCTTCCGCGACCGGATCTCTCTCTCCTCAATTGCAGGGACCGGATCCGGCAGCACCACAGGCTCCATCATTTGCCCCAGCATGCCGTCGGCCAATATCATCACCGGATTGCGGTATTCTTCCGCTACCTCGTATGCCTTTGGCATCAGGTCGACGGCCTCCTGAATGGAGGACGGCGCATAGACGATCAGATGATAGTCGCCGTTTCCGCCTNNCCTGATAATAATCCGCCTGGCCCGGCTGTATCCCCCCGACCCCGGGTCCTCCTCTGGAAACGTTCAGCACGACCAGCGGGATTTCCGCAGAGCACAGGAAAGAAAATCCCTCCTGCATCAGTGCGATCCCCGGCGAAGAGGAGGAAAGGAATACCCTTCCTCCGGCCGCCGCGCCGCCGTACGCCATATTGACAGCGGCAAGCTCGCTCTCCGCCTGAACGAAAGAGCCTCCTACCTTCGGCAGCTCCCTCGACATATATTCCGGTATTTCATTTTGCGGTGTGATGGGATAGCCGAAGTAATACCTGCAGCCGCTCCTGATCGCGGCCTCCGCGAAAGCTTCGTTTCCCTTCATCAGAATCTTTTCACTCATACTGTAGCCCCTCCTCAGTCCTCGCGGTATACGGTGATGGCCCCATCGGGGCACATCAGGGCGCAGTTGCCGCATCCTGTGCAGGAATCGATGTCCACCACACATGCCGGATGATATCCCTTTGAATTAAACTCTGTCTCGTGGAGTTTCAATATCTTTACGGGGCATACGGAAATGCATAGCTCACAGCCCTTGCACCTCTCCCCGTTAAATTTCACCAATCCTTTTGCCATATAGCCTCCCCTTTTTTCTGTTATCGGTCAAGCCAGCTGTCCCGCATATAAAGATGCATCGGAAACAGCTGGAAGTCATCTGGGCCCTTTCTTTTCATCTCAAGCCCGGAAATAAGCTTTTCCACTTCCGGAATCAGCTTTTCCACGCAGCAATTGTACTTTATCGGGATACCCAGTCTGTCAGACAGCTCGCGGCAGAGGCGCCACCCCTTGAGAATGTCCTCCGGCGTCGTTTCACGCAACAGATGCGTGTTGTTGATCAAACCGGTCACCTTCAGGTTCGTCTCCGCCTCGATCCTGATGATATGGCTCATCGCGCCGTCCACTGTGCCCGTTTCCCGCCGGTTGGCGTTCACCACACAGAACAGGTCGCATTCGCCGCCTCTCCAGTATTTGTCGAACTGGATCAGTATCCTGGCTCCGAGATCGTCGCCTCCCGCATCCACCACCGTATCGCAAGCGGGATCCTCCAGCGGAGCTTTGATTCCAGCCGCAATGGCCGGAAGATCCGCGGTGATATCGTATCCGAAGGTATTGCTGTAGACCCGGATCCCTTTTTCCTGCAGAGGGCTCTGCCTTTCTCTGCTTCTGAAATATGGATTTGCGATATCCAGATCCACCAAAGCGGTTCTCCGGCCCTGTTCCGCCAGCCGAAAGGCATAGTTCACGGAGAACTCTGTCTTGCCGCTGCCGTAATGTCCGACGATCACCCGGATCCTCTTATCTCTTAAGATGTGTGCATTATCGTTCTTCATTCTTCATTTAAAAAATACATGGCCGAAAGGGCATAAATTCTGGCCGTTTCGATCAATTCCGGAATATCCACGTATTCGTCGGCATGATGCGGGATATAGGTGTTTCCCGCGCCGATCANNTCGGGATTCCCTTCAAAGCATGGAGGAAAGTTCCGTCCGTCGCTCCCGGCACGCCCTGCCAGACGGGCTCTTTTCCCGTCACCTGCTCCACCGCTTTGTATACAGCCTTTGTGACAGGCGCGTCCATAGGCGTCGACGTCCATGGCCTTTCCTCGATAACGGTGAGGGTCGCCTTGAAATCGGGATCCTCCTTGCCCAGTTTATCATAAATACCCAGGATCTTCTGCATCAATTCATTGTGATTCTGCCCGGGAACCGTCCGTATATCCAGAGTCATATACGCCTCTCCGGGAACGACGTTGATCTGAGCCTCTCCTTTTGCCGGAGACTGAATCACTGTCGGCGTAATGCTGGGCCATTTCAGGAATTCATGACAGCCGAGCCGGTCCTTTTCCGCCTGCTCCAGCTTTTCCAGCTCGCAGATGAGCTTTGCCAGTCTCCAGTTCGGATTGATTCCCGTCAGAGGCATCGCGCCGTGGCTCTGCTTCCCGTATATCCGCACCTCGGCTCTCACCGCGCCCTTCTGGAAAATGCAGATGTGGTTTTCTTCCGGTTCGCAGATCACCGCGGCATCCACGTGGTCCGCCCAGCCTCTTCGGATGAAGTCCTTGATGCCGATCATCATCCCTTCTTCATCGCATGGGATGCACAAAAGAATATTTCCCTTGAAGTCCTGGCCGGAATCCTTCACCGCTTTAGCCGCGAAAATAGCGGCTGCCACATTCCCTTTGGTGTCGCAGGCGCCTCTTCCGTAAATTCTATTGTTAACGATTTCCGCCCCAAAGGGGTCATGGCTCCAACGGTCCAGATCCCCGGCGGTGACGACGTCCGTATGCCCTTCAAACAAAATGGTCTTTCCCGGTTCTTTCCCCCTTAAAAATGCAATGACATTCGGCCTTCCGGGCGCCACATTCTCGATGTGGACCTCGAATCCCTCCTGTTTTAAGAAATCCGCTATGTATGTCGCGACTGCCGCTTCATTGAAACCGGGTTTTCCCGGATCGTAAACGCTTTTGATCCTTACGATTTCCTGTGTAAACCGGATCAGCTCGTCAGATTTTACGCAGTCCGCAACGTGTTGATAATTCTTCACTGTACGGCTCCTTTCTGAATGAATTTGATCAGATTTGTCAGCGCCAGATTG
>DLFX01000161.1:6231-7866 GCA_002482405.1 Firmicutes bacterium UBA7709
GGCGCCGTTGATCATATCGATCTCCGTCTGTTTATGGTTAAGAATATCCTGCAGCATAGAGGACTTGTTGGCTGCCGTCGCCCGGCATACGTCCTTTGTGTGGCCCACAGGATCATCGTAACTCAATCTGATTCCCTTGGACCTGGCGACTGTGTGGGCTTCCTTGACCGCGGCTTCAAGAAGCTCTTCGATCTCGGGATGGTCCAGCAGTTCTCCGTTGTGCAGCTTTGTGATTCCAGTGAGGGCATTGATTCCTACATTGACCATCAGCTTATCCCAGATCAGTCCCAGGACGTTATTTGAAAGCTCGGTTTCAAGTCCGGCCTCCTGAAAGGTCCTTGCAATTCTGGAAAGGCGGGCGGAACGGGCTCCGGAAAGCTCTCCGATGATGGTCTTGCCGCTCCCCGCATGCCTCATCCTGCCGGGCCCCAGCATGGTAGCGCCGTGAGCCGTAGTGCCTGCGATCACATTTTCGTCTCCGATTTCTGCGCGGATCAGATCGATGTTCCCCAGGCCGTTCTGCAGGGTGAGGGCGATGGTATCCGGCCCGAAAGCCGCTTTGTTCCCCTTTACTGCCGCGTCGGTCAATGTGGATTTTACAAAGATAATTGCGAGGTCGCAGGGACCGGCATGTTCCGCCGACGCGACTCCCTTCAGCCGGTCATACCGGAGAAGCTTTCCATCCTCCTCCATTTCAAGCCCGTCTCTGTTGACGGCGCTGATGTGGTCTTCCCAGACATCGATGAGATAAACCTTATTGGACGGGACCGCGGAAAGCTTTGCCCCGTACAGGCATCCCATAGCGCCCGCGCCGATAATTGCGATTTTCATATCGTCACCTCTTTCGGACGGATCCATGCTAATAAAGCCGTTTCAGCTCCTCTTCCGATACTCCGCCGAAGGTATGCTGCGCTTCGGGGAATTCGCCGGATTTTACATCCTGTTTGAACTGTTCAAGGGCCTTGACGATCTCCGGGCTCAGGTTCAGATACTGCTTTACAAACTTCGGCACAAACTTTTCAAAGAGGCCCATCATGTCGTGGAAAACCAGGACCTGGCCGTCGGTATATCTTCCGCCGCCGATACCGATGGTGGGGATGGACAGCTTTTGCGTGATCAGCTTTCCCAGTTCCTCCGGGATGCACTCAAGGACGATGGCATAGGCTCCGGCCGCCTCCAGTGCAAGGGCGTCCTCCAAAACCTTTTGAGCCGCGTCTCCTTTTCCCTGGATCTTGAATCCGCCCAGCTTTGAAACCGTCTGGGGCGTCAGCCCGATATGTCCCATAACGGGAATTCCGGCGTCGACGATGGCTTTTACCGTATCTGCCACCTCTTTGCCGCCCTCCAGCTTGATGGAGTCGCATCTGCCTTCCTTCAACAGTCTGGTAGCGTTGGCGACGCCCTGCTCTCTGGACACGTTATAAGAACCAAACGGCATATCTCCGACAATATGAGGCGTAGGCGCCCCTTTTACGACCGGCTGGATGTGATGGATCATCTGATCCATGGTGCAGGCTACGGTGGAATCGTCTCCGAGGACCGTCATCATAAGGGAATCGCCGACAAGGATGATCTCAACGCCCGCCTTTTCAACCAGGACTGCCGTCGGGTAATCGTAGGCCGTCGTCATGCTGA
>DLFX01000161.1:7875-13692 GCA_002482405.1 Firmicutes bacterium UBA7709
CTTTCATCTCCTGTAATTTCAATGTTGTGATTTTAGCCATTTCGCTTTCCTCCATTTCCTTAATGCGGAAGTCTCCGCCTTTTTATTTATAACCCATCATGGTTGAGATCTTCCGTCCCGCGTCCGTTACCAGGTCGGTATAAAGCGCAAGGTGTCTCTTCGGATCATAGCGGTATTTCGGACAGCAGATGCTGATGGCCGCGATGGGACGTCCTTCAAAATCGAGAATCGGCGCTCCAAAGCAGATCAAGCCTTCGATATACTCCTCATCATCCACCGCAAAGCCCTTTTCCCTGATCTTCGCGAGCTCATCCGTGAGTGCGGCCTTATCCGCGATGGAATGCCGCGAATACTTTACAAATTCGATGCTGTTCAAAGCCTCTGCAAGCTCGGACTCCGGCAGATATGCCAGGATCGCCTTTCCCATGGCCGAACAAAAGCTTGGGACGGTGACTCCGACGCTCAAATCGACCTTGATGGTGGAGCTGCTTTCCAGCTTATCGATATAGAGTATCCGGCCGTCTACAATGCTGCCCAGGTTGACCGTCTCCCCGGTTTTCACCGAGAGCTCCTCCATATAAGGCCTTGCGATCTCCTTTACTCCGAGCTTTCCCATCACATGGTTGCCCATGGCAAGCAGCTTCAGGCTGTTGGAATATTTTTTGGTTTCAGGATCCTGATTTACAAAGCCCGCCGCCTTGACCGTGTTGACCAGCCGGTGGACCGTCGCTTTGTTCATGAGGAGCCTTTCGCTCAGATCCCCGAGGCTCAGCTCGCCGGCACGGTCAAGTTCATCCATGATCATAAAAGCTTTTGCTACGGACTTCACCTGATTTGATTTTTCACCGGCTTTCAGTCCGGGCATGGCAACCACCTCCATATCGTCCAAGTTCAAGCCTTTATAAAAGCTTCATAGCCTTAATTACATGAGCTAACAGGATCATAGAGGTCACCGTGCCGACGCCTCCCGGAACGGGAGTGATCGCGGCTACGGATTCCGAGACTTCGTCAAAATCCACATCTCCGCACAGCTTGCCGTCAACCGTATTGATCCCCACATCTATTACGACGGAATCCGGATTAAAGTAGTCCCTGCCGAAGAAGCCGCCCTTTCCAATCCCCGTCACAGCGATATCCGCCGCTGAGACGGTCTGCCGCAGGTCCTTCGTCTTTGAATGGCAGATGGTGACAGTAGCGTTTTCTGCGAGAAACAGCATGGCAAGGGGCTTCCCCAGCACCATGCTACGGTTTACGACGGCGACGTTTTTGCCGCTCAGCTCATATTGGTAATACTTCAATATTTCGATGACCGCCTCGGAAGTGCACGGCGGAATCCCGCTCTTGTCCCCCGAGAATATTTTTTCCGCGTTGACGGGGCTCATGCAGTCGATATCCTTTTCCGGCCGAATGGCCCGGCTGACCGCATCCTCGTCCAGCTGAGGCGGAAGCGGACGAAATACGAGGATCCCATGGGTTTTAGGGTCCTCGTTGAGCTTTTTGAGAACGTCCATAAAGTCTACCATATTTATATTATTGTCAACCGATATTGCTTCCGCTTCGATTCCCAGTTCATCACAATTTTTCAGTATCCTTGCCTCATAGGCCAGATCGTCGGCACGTTCTCCGGCACGCAGCACCGCCAGCTTTGGAACACAACCGCCGGAAGTTCTGCAATCCGTTACCGCTTTGATGATGTCCGCTTTTATTTTATCCGCAACAGGTTTTCCTTTCAGCAGCATAGCTGTTCCTCCACATAACGGTAGATCTCATCTGCCAGCGCAACCCCTTCGGCCTCTACGGCGATCATTTTATTTTTCAGTTCCCCTTTCAGCACCTCATCCTTCATCAGCTTCAGGTTGGTCAGCACGTTCAGTTTGGAACCCTGAATCGCGGCTTTGCACAGGACGGCTCCTACTCCGGCGTCGCTGAGGGCAAGCCTGCTTCCCTTTTTCGCATACTGTTCCAGAAGGCGCACTCCATCCAGACTGCATTCCGCGATGGCGAGGGGAATCTTTGTGGCCTGCACCAGCGCGTCCTGGAGCACACGCTCCTTTTCCGCCCTTTCCTCCGCCGTATCAACAGGCATGCCATAGGCTTTGGCCAGAGGTTCGAACACCGAGGCGTCCTTCTGCACCAGCAGGTTCAGGCGCATGATCAGAGCCTCTGATTTTCTCAGCAGGACCTGTATGTCTTCCTCAACCGCCGCGTATTTTTCCTTTCCGGCAGTGAGGTTTCCCACCATGCTCCCAAGAGCTACTCCGAGGGAGCCCACAAAGGCGGCCGCGCCGCCGCCGCCGGGTACCGGAGCTTTTGACGATAATTCGTCAATAAATTTTAAACAGCTTAATTCAAGCATCTATGTGCCTCCTAAAATAATCCTGATATTTTTCCTGTTTTATCGACGTCGATCAATTCCGCCGCCGGAGTTTTCGGCAGCCCCGGCATGGTCATGATATCTCCTGTGATGGCGACGATGAAGCCCGCTCCGATGGACGGTTTGATATTCCTGACGGTGATCCGGAATCCCGCGGGCCTTCCGAGCTTCTTCATGTCGTCGGAAAGGGAATACTGGGTCTTTGCGATGCAGATCGGCAGATTGCCGTATCCCAGAGCCTCGATCTCTTCGATCTGCTTTAATGAATTTCCTATGTAATCAACTCCGTCTGCGCCGTAGATCCTGGTGGCGATGGCTTCGATCTTATCCTTGATGGGGAGGTCCACATCATAGCAGAATCTGAAATCGCCTTCATTTCTATCGATGACTTCGACGACCTCTTCGGCCAGGGCGATTCCGCCTTCGCCGCCCTTTTCCCACACTTCGGAAAGGATCGCCTTTACGCCCAGCTCCCTGCACCGGTCTTGAATATAGCCCAGCTCCGCCTCTGTGTCGGTGGGGAACCGGTTGACCGCAACCACCGCCGGAAGCCCATAAACGCCGGTGATGTTTTCAACGTGCTTCAAAAGGTTTTCGATCCCCTTCTCCAGCGCCGAGACGTTTTCCTTGGTAAGCTCGGCCTTCGGAACACCGCCGTGGACCTTCAGCGCCCTTGCGGTCGCAACGATTACTACCGCATCGGGCCTTAAGCCGCTAAGCCGACACTTGATATCCAGAAATTTTTCCGCGCCGAGATCCGCGCCGAATCCTGCTTCCGTTACAACGTAGTCCCCCAGCTTCAAGGCGGTCTTCGTCGCCATCACGCTGTTGCAGCCGTGGGCTATGTTGGCGAAGGGCCCGCCGTGAATGAAGGCCGGCGTATGCTCCAGCGTCTGTACCAGATTCGGTTTTAAAGCGTCCTTCATCAGCGCCGCTACCGCACCCTGACCCTTCAGGTCGCCCACTGTCACAGGTTCGCCGTCATAGGTGTAGGCTACAATGATCCTCGCCGCCTTTGCCTTCAGATCCTCCAGATCGTTGGAAAGACAGAGCAGCGCCATGATCTCGGAAGCGACGGAGATATCAAACCCGTCTTCCCGCGGCGTTCCGTTCGCCTTCCCGCCCAGGCCGTCAACGATGAATCTCAGCTGGCGGTCGTTCATGTCAAGGCACCTTCTCCAGATGATCCTTCTCGCATCGATCCCAAGGCGGTTTCCCTGCTGAATGTGATTGTCCAAGAGGGCTGCAATCAGGTTATTCGCGGTGGTCACCGCGTGGATATCCCCTGTGAAGTGCAGATTGATATCCTCCATGGGAATGACCTGGGCATATCCGCCTCCGGCGGCTCCGCCCTTGACTCCGAAAACCGGGCCCAGAGACGGTTCTCTCAAGGCGATCACCGTCTTTTTTNNACCTGCTCAGAGCGTCGCCCAGGCCGACCGTAGTCGTGGTCTTTCCTTCCCCCGCAGGGGTTGGGTTGATGGCCGTGACCAGAATCAATCTCCCATTCCCTTTATGTTCCAGTTTATTTAATATGTTGTAGTCGATCTTTCCTTTATATTTTCCGTAACACTCCAGATAATCTTCTTCGATGGAAAGTCCGGCTGCAATCTCCTGAATCGGCTTTGGTTCCGCTACCTGTGCGATTTCAATATCACTTTTAAAGCCCATTTCTTCCTCCCTGTAGTTTCAATTTCACTCATACATTTTCTTCCAGTTTCGCATTGTGAAATGTCGTTTCATTCCATAATTTAACTAAATTTTATCCCTTTAGCCGTTAAAATGCAAGCCGAAAATTATCAGAATTTTTAATAAAAAATACACAAAAAACGCCGGCTCCTCGNNGGCTCCTACTCGTCCCATAAATCAAGGAGAGGCGGTTCCGCCGGCCGTCCTGAGAAAAAACAATAAAAATCCCGAACATGTCGTCAGGCACATAATTCACACCCTATCAGAGATAGGGGGGTACTCTGTTCCTGCTTCTGTCTTCCTCTCAAAGGGGGCTTGACATAGGCCGGGAAACTCGAATTCCCAAGGTCAAAATGTAGGTTGAATTATATCTCCTTAACGAGCACTTCAGGATTCTGATGCTTTGTTTTTTTCGTAACTATAGTATAAACGATTCGTTTTTATTTTACAAATCCAATTATTCCCTTTTAGCCACTAAAATTCAAATATTTTCGATATTTTTTTATTCTTCTTCCTCATCCTCAAGGTCCACGGCAGAGTTGTGATATACCTTCTGTACGTCGTCGTTCTCCTCCAGTATCTCGATCATCTTTTTCAGGGTCTTGAGCGCATGCTCATCGGGCGTGGTCTCCATAGACGGAACATATTCAATGTCGGCTTCGACAAATTCGTAACCGGCCGCCTTCAAAGCTTCCGATACTGCGTCAAAGGTGTCCGTCGTGGTCTGTACCTCAAAGGCGTCCTCATGGGTGATCACATCCTCGGCGCCGTTTTCCAGCGCGGCTTCCATCAGGGCGTCCTCATCCACCTTCGCTGTTTTCTCGATCAGTATGATGCCCTTTCTCTCGAACATGTAGGACACACAGCCCGGAACTCCAAGGTTCCCCCCGAATTTGTCAAAAGCGTGCTTTATTGCGGCGGTGGTCCTGTTTTTATTATCCGTCAGAACGTCGACGATCACCGCGACTCCGCCGGCTCCATATCCTTCAAAACTGCCGGATTCGTAGGTTTCTCCCGCAAGCTCTCCGGTTCCTTTCTTGATAGCTCTTGTAATATTGTCGTTTGGCATGTTGATGCTCTTCGCCTTATCGATAGCATGCTTTAACGATATATTGTAATCAGGGTCTCCGCCGGCTTTCGCGGCTACTGTAATAGCCCTGGCGTATTTTGTGAATACCTGCGCTCTCTTCGAATCCTGCGCCGCTTTTCTGCCTGCAATTGTTCCATGTCTGCCCATTAAACAATTCCTCCTATCTGTAATATATACAATTTTTTCTTTAGTATTTTACCACAAAGAATATGATTTTACAAATTTTATCCGGACTTTTCCAAATTCTTCGCTTTCTGCTTTTCAAGCTTTTCTTTTTCATGCCTTGCGAGCTTTTCCTGATCCAGACGGTCTACCTTCCCTTTGCCCAGGTTTTTATAAGCCGTGGCCATCATCAGCTTGATCCGGTTCAGCTGGTTGACGTCGCTGGCTCCCGGATCGTAATCGATGGCGGCGATGTTGGCAAGGGGGCTGTATTTTCTCAGGGCCTTCAGCATACCCTTTCCAGTCACGTGGTTCGGCAGACAGGCGAAGGGCTGCAGGCATACGATGTTCTCCACGCCGTTGTCGATCAGTTCGACCATTTCTCCCGTCAGCAGCCAGCCTTCTCCGCACTGGTTCCCCAAAGATAGGATGCGTCCCGCTTTTTCCGCCATTTCCTGGATGAAGAGCGGCGGTTCAAATCTGTTGCTGTGATGCAGCGCCT
>DLFX01000347.1:0-18104 GCA_002482405.1 Firmicutes bacterium UBA7709
GTAAGCGTCAACTAGAGCATCACCTGGAACAGACGGGGAAAAGGTTGTACAATCACAATGAATACGGTTGGAAAAGTTGAAAAAGTAAGCCAACTTTTTCAACCAGAAACGGAGTGATTGAATGAATACACAAAAAGTTACAGCAGAGTACCGGATGTCTCAATGGGCGCAGGTAATCCAGGGGCGCCTGGATAGCGGGCAAAGCATCAAAGATTTCTGCCAGAGTTCGGGAATCAGCAGAAACACATTCTTTTACTGGCAGAGGAAGCTACGGGAGGCGGCCTGCACGGAGCTTGCAAAGGCGGAAGGTCCAAGAAGCATTGTGCCGGATGGCTGGATGAGACTTGAATCAGATCGAGGGCAGTATTCTGTAGAAGCGCTTACCATTGAAATCAGCGGCTGCCACATTACGGTGAACGAACAGACAAACCTTGAACTGCTGCATAAGGTCTGCCGTGCCCTGAGGTCGCTATGATGCAGTGGAACGGAAAACCCGTATATCTTTGCTGCGGGTGCACGGACATGAGGAAATCCATCAACGGGCTGATGAACCTGGTTCAGGACGGCTTTTCCCTTGATCCGTTTGCGAATGCGCTGTTTGTATTCTGCAACAGAAGCAGGAATCGGCTGAAAATCCTTGAATGGGACGGAGATGGATTCTGGCTGCACTTCAAGCGGCTGGAGCGCGGCCGTTTCCGCTGGCCTGCGGAGGGAGAATCCGGTACCATGACTCTCGATTTCAATGAACTGGCCTGCTTGATCGACGGCGCCAGACTGGAAAAGAAGCTCTCCCGGAAGGAGGTTCTGGAACGGCAGATTTCGTAAAAAAATTCAATAAAAACACTTCGAGCAAACGCTGTAACGCTTGAAATTACAGCGTTTTTGTGATACAATCATTTTATGAAAACACAGGATATTCCGGCAGCAGCGCTGCTCGGCATAATTGAAGAAAAGGACCGCAGAATCACAGAGCTGGAACAGCAGAACCAGTGGCTGATGGAGCAGTTCCTCCTTTTACGGCGGAAGCAATACGGTACGTCCAGCGAGCAGATTATCGCTGACCAGGTGAGCATCTTTAACGAAATGGAGGCTTACGCTGACCTTGCCGCGCCTGAGCCGTCCCTGACCGAAGTAAAGGCTCATTACCGCAAGGGCAAGAGCCGCCTGACAACGGATAAATTGCCCGAAGACCTGCCTGTGGAGATCATCGAACATGAGTTGCCCGAAGATGAGCGCGCCTGCCCCGGATGCGGCAGCAGCCTTCATGTTATGGGCAAAGAGACGCGGGAGGAAATCAGGCTCATCCCGGCAAAAGCAGTCATTGTCCGCCATGTCCGCAATGTTTACGCCTGCCGGAATTGCGAGAACGCGGCAGACCATGTCCCGATCATAAAGGCGGACATGCCGGAGCCTGTCATAAAGGGCGGCTTCGCATCCCCTGATGCAATTGCCCATATCGCGACGCAGAAATTCATGATGGCCTCGCCCCTTTACCGGCAGGAGCAGGAATGGAAGCTTTCCGGCATCCTCCTTTCACGTCAGACCATGTCAAACTGGCTGCTCAAGGCTGCCGAGATTTGGCTTGAGCCGGTTTATGAGGCGATGAAGCGCCGGCTGCTTGAGCATTCGGTCATCCATGGAGATGAAACCGTATGCCAGGTGTTGAAGGAACCGGGGAAAACGGCGCAGTCAAAGAGTTACATGTGGCTTTTTCGGACCAGCGGCGAGGCGAAACACCAGATCCTGGTGTATGAGTACCAGCCGGATCGGAAGCATATCCACCCGGAAGAATTTTTAGCTGGATTTTCGGGATATTTTCACGCGGATGGCTATGACGGGTACCATAAGCTGCCTGACCGTGTCATTGTCGTCGGCTGCTTTGCCCATATGCGACGAAAACTGTTCGACGCGATGAAAAGCCTGCCAAAAGACAAACAGGCGGGTTCGAACGCGGCAAAGGGCGTGGAATACTGCGATCGGCTGTTTCATCTTGAGAAACAGTTCGCTTTGCTGACCCCTGCGCAGCGGCTTGCGGAGCGTGAACGGCTTGCAAGGCCGCTGGTAAATGAATTTTTCGACTGGATCGAGAGGCTTTCCGCATTGCCTAATACCCTTTTGGGCAAAGCGGAACATTATGCGAAGTCCCAGAGGAAATACCTTGAGCGGTATCTGCTGGACGGTCGCCTGGAAATATCGAACAACCGTGCGGAGCGGGGCATCAAGCCTTTTGTCATCGGGCGCAAGAACTGGTTGTTTTCCAATACCCCGAATGGCGCGAAAGCCAGCGCCATCTATTACAGCCTGGTCGTGACCGCTATGGAAAACGGCCTAAACCCGTTTGAATACCTGTCCTGGATTTTAACCAGCGCCCCGAACATGGGCAAAAAAGGATATGCGGGATCAGTCGAGGATTTTCTGCCTGGAAGCAACGCCTTGCCGGCCAGGGTCTTTTCTCCGAAGCCAGGCAGCATGGACTCCGAAAAGCATGCGTGGGAGGAAGATTGATGAAGGTAAAAAAACACATGGCGTTTATGCTGAACTTTGTCTCTGATTTCGCCGATGGGAAAATGTCCCGGTTTGACTTTGATCTGGACTATTCGGCTTATGTCATCGAGCATTTCCCCGAAATGGAAAAAGAGCATCCGCGTTTAGCGCGAAGATTTGCCGACACGATTGATGCTGCCGTGGATTTCGCAGAATACAGGAATATATCCGATGAAGATTTCAGGATCATGATCAACAATGCGCTTTGCGATTTTCTTGGCATCGGCGAGCCTCATTTGATTTAGCTCACGTCATGCCCGCTTTGACGCTTACATCCCGGAGGATGTCTATCCAGTTATTGATACCGACCTTGCGCGGGACAATCTCGGGAATGATCTTCCGGATGCCGACCTGCAGGACTTGTAATTTCGGCATTGGTTTTGCCCTCATCGACCAGGGTGTATGTTTCATCATCGGTGAATCTTGATTTAACCATCTGTTTTTTCCTCCCTGGAAAAAAAATTTAATTTGACAATTCGTTTCCAGTCATATATACTGAAAATAATTCTAAATGTATTGATTGATGCTACAGGTTTAAGTCAATTTTCATTTTGACTTATAATTCTGTGGCTTTTGTTTTTGCACGGAATAATATTTTTAAGGAGGTACTATATATGAATAATGGTACTGTAAAGTGGTTTAACGAAGGTAAAGGCTTTGGATTTATTTCCAATAACGACGGTTCCGGAGACGTTTTCGTCCATTTCTCTGCGATACAAAGCGATGGATTCAAATCTCTGATCGAGGGTCAGGAAGTGACATACGACACCGAAACTGATTCCAGAGATTCCAGAAAGATGCGTGCTATCAACGTTCGCGTAGCCTAACCCTTACAATCAATCCGCCCTCCCTCCAGGGGGTGGATTTTTTATTGTCTTCCCGGCTTAAATAAAACTATTTTGGTAAATCTGTCCTTAGATTCCATGCGTTTATTCTGCCTTCCTCCGTATTGCCCCACCGGACAGAACCTCCGCAGTCAGGATTGATACACTGGATCCTGTATGCGTGATTGACACATACAATACGTGTCGGCTCTCCACAAAACGGGCATGGCTTTAATTCTTGATTTTCCATCATTACCTCCACCTATGTCTCCAGCCTTTATCTCTTCAATTGAAGATCTATTTTAAAAAATTTAGGAGGAACTGACCGATGAGAACAATCCTGATATCGCTCCCGAGCGTCCTGGCCCAGGAACTTTTCCGCTAACTTTCCGCCACCCTGCTGCATATAATAAATGCGGAGGTGATTGCTTTGTTTTTAGCTTCACATTATCAGTTACAATTTTTGAGTGATTTACTTAAGAAGTCTCCCGACGCAATAGCTTGGATTTTTGGAAGTCCAGCTTTTCCTGATATCCGAGGTTTCGTGTATTTTTACCAACTTTACGATAACGTGCTATTAGTCGCAGAGGTATCGGGTCTCCCGCACAGCGAAGGCCCCTGTGAAAGCAGGGTATTCGGATTTCATATTCATGAGGGCGCCACCTGTACAGGCAACCGTGAAGATCCATTTGCGGATGCAGGTGCGCATTACAATCCAGACAATTGCCTGCACCCTTATCATGCTGGTGATTTGCCTCCGCTGTTTGAAAATAACGGACTGGCCTTTCAATCTGTCCTCACCAATCGTTTTAGCGTAAATCAGGTTATAGGTCGTACTGTAATCGTTCATGATTCCCCGGATGATTTTACGACCCAACCATCAGGCAATTCCGGAGCAAAAATCGCGTGTGGTCAAATACTCCAAGCTGATGGGCAGCCAAACTGCCGCATTTAGTGAAATATGTAGTCATGGGGTCCTCCTTAATCCGATACGATCCGCAGGACCCGGAGCGCTGTATACCTCAGTAATTGACTGCCACCATGCGGTTGATCTGTCCCGGGATCACTTGGGGCGACTGCTTCTTGTCCGATCAAGTCCTCGCCTCCTGCCTCTGTGGCCATTACCCGGCAGACCAGATCAAATTCGTCTGGTGTCAGTGTGGATGTTGGTTCGGCTTCTACAGGTTCCGATTCCTCCAGCTCTGTAAAGTCCGTCCTAGTTGTCCACTGGTCTACTTTGTCGGTGATCTCGGTCTGCTGGGCCATGATAACAGAGTCATTTCCCAGGCCGGTGAGGATGCCGGCAATGACGATGACCATCAGGATATAGAGACATACTGTCAGCGCCATCTTCAACATATACTTCCAGCGGGTCTCCCCCACGGATCCCCGAGATGCGCCTGATCCCCTTTGGGATTACGATTCCGATCTCCAGGCGTAGATCTGATCGACGCCGACCCCGAAGTGATCGGCCAGCTGACCGTTGGTCATGTTGCCCTCAATGCAGAGAGCCTTGCATTCTTCAAAATTGATTGACATGGTATTCCTCCTTATTTTTCGCCCGTAGGTGTAATGAGGATATCCAGCTAAACTTCGCCTTCTACCATTCTTATCTGATAGTAGTGGCTTTGATGGCAGAGCAATCTGCAAATATCCCGAAGCAAGATCCTCCAGCCAGGTAGCGTTACCGGTCTTGCTATTTTCGATGACGAAAGCTTCCTAACTGGCCTTTATATGGAATTTTCCAAAGACGATATGCAAGATGCCGTTTGACTTGGTGCGGTGAATTCCGCCCTTTTTCCCGTATCTGTTCATGACTCTCCTTTCCGCTGGCCTTCCGGCTTGTCCAATAATGGGTCATGGGCCTAAGCCCTAAGTAGGTCCTGGTCTGACCGGCGGTACCCGGCGGCAGCCATGAACCGGTCTGTGATGCTTTCCGACAGCGACTGCTGCTCTGCCTCCGGGATGCTGTCCCAGGTCCGTTCGATCCGCTTACCGTCTTTAATGGAAACGACGATCGTTCTCACGGTGAGTTCCTTTCCTGCCATACGCCTCCCTCCTTTATGAAATCGTATGAATTATAGGCCTTGTCCTATTACCTTGTTTACTTCCTTTCGCGAAAATGGTATTATTTGGGCGAAAGGATGCTGATTTTATGTCCGCCTTTACTTGTCCATTTTGTTATGGATGAAAAAAAGATTTTAAAGATAATGAAAGAAAAGGGCATGAACAGCAAACGATTATCGGAGCTTTCTGGGATACCTGTATCAACGGTAAATAAAATCATTTACGGAATAACGAGAAAACCTTCCGTTAATGCAATGAGAGCAATCGTCCATGCACTCGACTGCACCCTGGACGAACTTCTCGATGAAGAGAATGAAAAAGAAACTGAACATGATGAGCTCACCGAATATCTGGACGAGCTCCACAAGCGTCCGGAAATGAAGATGCTTTTTAAGGTGGCCAAAGGAGCTACGAAAGAAGACGTTGAAAAGGCTGCCGAAATTATTGAGATGTTCAAGGGCGGAAACTCTGGAGACGGAGACGATATTTAACATACCGCTTTTACATATAAAGAGGATTGATTGCGTGGATTCAATGATAATCAGAAAAATAGACCTTCCTGTCGGGGTAGACGGGATTACCGTGCTGGATGAGAATGGGGACTATAATGTGTACTTGAATGATTGGCTATCCTGTGACGCCCAAGCTCTCGCTTTCTGCCATGAGATAGAACACATCAGACAGGGTCACTTCTATACATATGACGATATAAGGGTGCTTGAAGAGCAGGCAGAGTATAAAACTGTTTAATTTTAGTATCGATTTAATAATATTTTATGGAGGTATCATTATGGAGTTTGCAGAAAAGTTAAGCCAGTTTGCTCAGCGCGTGGAAAGCTTGAAAGGCTCTATCACTACCGAGGAGGCAACCAAAACGTCCCTTATTATGCCTTTCTTTCAGATGCTCGGATACGACGTTTTCAATCCCCTTGAGTTTGTTCCAGAATTCACGGCAGACGTCGGCATCAAGAAAGGCGAGAAGGTTGACTATGCAATAATGGTGGACAACATTCCGCTCATTCTGATCGAGTGCAAGCCCTGCTTTGAAAATCTGGACAAGCACGATTCCCAATTATTCCGATATTTTGGAACGACAGCATCCAAATTTGCCATACTGACTAACGGGATCATTTATAGGTTCTTTACGGACCTGGAAGATAAAAACAAAATGGATTCAACCCCTTTCCTCGAGTTTGATATTTTGAACTTAAAGGAGAACCTCGTTCCCGAGGTGAAGAAATTCAGTAAAGAAATGTTGGACGTGGATACCATCCTGGGCGCCGCTTCAGAGCTGAAATACACACGATTGATTAAAGAATGGTTTCTTTGCCAATTGGAAGAGCCCACGATCGATCTGGTTAGATTGATAATGAGCAGTACATATGACGGCCTGAAAAACCAGAAAGCCATAGACAAATTCCAGCCTCTGGTAAAGCGATCCTTCAAGCAGTTTTTGAGCGATACCATGAATGATAGAATCAAATCGGCCCTGCGGAAGGAGCACGACGATGTACCGGGAGAAACCGCCGTATTAGTCGACGCTCCGGCTCCGGAAGAGGATATCATCAAAATCAACACCACCATGGAGGAGTTTGAAGCTTTTGCAATAGTAAAATCTATTATAAGAGGAATCTGCGATATCAGTAAGGTCTTTTACAGAGACACAGAAAGTTACTTTGGTATTCTTTACGAGGACAACAACCGAAAATGGATCTGCCGGGCACATTTAAACGGTAACAATAAGTATATTACCATCCCCGACGATAATAAAAAGTCCATACGCTATGATATCGAAACACTTGACGACATATACAAATATTCTGATCAAATTATTGAATCCTGTAGGAGATATCTATAAAAAACAAACGCCCCGGCTCGATAACGACATCCAGATAGCCGCCTACGACCGCGAGATTAAACGGATTGAGAGCGGAGACTACGACAGGCAGGTGGAGTATGGGGTTCAATGATTTTACAGGAGAGGAGAATACTTTTATGGCAAAGAGAAGGGGTACAAATACGGGGATCCCGGGTTTATCGTTTTCATGGAAGAGAGCTCTCGGAGTGACGAATGCAAAGCGCAAAATTGCACGAGCCACAGGGATACCGACAACAAAATCGGGAATGTAGCGAAAAGTAGGCAGGACCGTAACGGGAGGATGTCTCACAATGATCCTAGTATTTTCTATTGCGGTTATATGCATGGCGAGCTTGGTTATTTGGATAATATAAAGACAAACACCCCACCTGCCGGCAGCGGATCGGGGCGGAAAGGAGTTTCCTATGTCCGATATAAAAAATTATTCTGACCAGACCTTTGAGGCCATTAAACATGTCAACGAATATGGTCAAGAATTTTGGTATGCACGAGAATTACAACATATTCTTGAGTATGCTGAGTGGAGAAATTTTGAAAATGTAATTCAAAAAGCAAAGACAGCATGCAAAAATGCTGGAAACGTTGAAAAAAACCATTTTGTTGATGTCAACAAAATGGTCGAGGCGGGGGTGACAAATAAGCCTTTAAATGACATATTACTTTCCCGTTATGCCTGTTATCTGATAGTGCAGAATGGAGATCCATCCAAAGAAGTCATTGCTCTCGGCCAGACTTATTTTGCGGTCAAGGCCAGACAGCAAGAGTTGATTGAAAATTATGATCAACTCAGCGAAGATCAGAAACGACTTGCAATACGAAATGAAATGGTCGATCACAACAAGTCCCTGGCAGATGCCGCAAGAATGGCAGGGGTCATCGAACCTTTGGACTATGCCATTTTTCAGAATAAAGGTTACCAAGGGCTATATGGGGGTCTTGGTCAAAAAGAAATTCATGCGAAAAAGGGACTTAAAAAGAGTCAAAAGATACTGGACCATATGGGAAGTACAGAACTTGCTGCTAATCTCTTCCGCGCAACGCAGACCGATGAAAAGTTGAGGCGCGAGAAAATCAAGGGCAAGGAAAAGGCCAACAAAACTCACTATGAAGTAGGGCGGAAGGTTCGGCAGACCATTCAGGAGCTGGGCGGCACTATGCCGGAAGAGCTTCCAACACCGGAAAAGAGTATAAAGCAAATCGAGCGTGATCAAAGAAAACTCTTAAAGGATGATGAATAGCCGATACATAAAAACAGACGCCCCAGCTGCAACTGGAGCGAATGTTATAAATCGGCTGTAATGATACAACCTCATCAGTAACTGAATTGTACCATTACAGCCCGAGGATGTCAATTCTCGGGTATCTTTATGCCCTTTTCGCCGTAAACATATACCAGATAGGGAGGTACGATTCATGCGCATAGGAGCCGCCTACATAAGAGTCTCGACGGACGACCAAATGGAGTATTCCCCGGACGCTCAGCTGAACGAAATAAAAAAATATGCCGCGAAAAACGGCATTATTCTGGATGAGCGTTTCATCTTTATAGAGGAAGATGGCCGGAGCGGCCGGAGCACAAAGAAGCGTGATAAATTCAACGACATGATCGGAACAGCCAAGCAGAGGCCGCGCCCCTTCGATGTGATCCTCCTTTGGAAATTCTCCCGGTTTGCCCGGAACCAGGAGCAGTCGATCGTCTATAAGAACATGCTCAGAAAGCAGCTGGAGATCGACGTCGTCAGCATCTCCGAGCCCATCATGGAAGGCCCCTTCGGCAGCCTGATCGAGCGGATCATCGAGTGGATGGACGAATACTATTCCATCAATCTCGCGGGGGAGGTAATGCGTGGGATGGAGGAGAAAGCCCGGCGCGGAGAATTTCAGACTGCCCCGCCCCTGGGATATAGTAAGCCCCTGGGACAGCCTCTCCAGATCCAGGAGGAGGAAGCCAAATATGTCAGATACATCTTCGATCAGTATCTTGCCGGCTCCAGTTTCTTCGCAATTGCCGGAAAGCTGAACGCCATGGGACTCCGGACGAAGCGCGGGAACAGGATCGAAAACAGGACCGTTGAATATATCCTGAATAATCCCTTTTACAAGGGCTATGTTCGCTGGACCCCTAACGGGAGGACCGTCGGCAACCGGATTTACGACAGCCCCGACACCATCACCAGGAAGTCCGGTCATCCCCCGATCGTCAGCGAAGAGATCTTCGATGAGGCCCAGAAGAGGCTCGTTTCCGATCGAGCCAGACGGCGCTCCGGAGACCGGCCGGCTGAAACAAAGAAACATTATCTTTCCGGGGTCCTGAAATGCGGTAGCTGTGGATCCACGCTGTCATACGCCCAGGCAAACGACGGCTTCCAGTGCATCAAGTACAGCCACGGCACCTGCGAGCCTTCTCATTACATTCAGGCTTCCAAAATCGAAAAGGCCGTCCTGGATGAGCTGGACCGTCTGAGCACCCCCGGAGTCTACATAGAAAACATCCGCAGCCTGGCCGACCACACGGAAGAGCGGGACCTGATCCGAAAGGAGATTGAAGCGATAGAAAAGATGTTTGACCGGGCAAAACAGGCCTATCTCGTAGGAATTGACACCCTGGAGGAATATGAGGCCAATAAGGTCAAAATCCAAGCTGAAATCGAAGAAAAAGAGGCGGAGCTGGCAAAGATACCGGTAGCTGTGGTGGATCAGAGCGAGACAAAAGAAAAGATTATGAGCGTCAGGACGGTCCTGATCAGCGACGCACCGCCGGCGCAGAAGAACGCTGCACTCCGCGAAATCGTTGAAAAAATCACGTTCAGCAGACCAGGCGAACTCGTTGAGATTTTTTTATACGCCTGAATCATACTTTGTTACCATCCGGTGGACCGGACGGCGAATTGGGCGCGTCTATGCGCTATCTGTCCCAGAGGTACACAATGCCCTTCAAGCAGGCCATAGGCGTGCTGAACGATGTAGGGACCGAAGAACTCGGCCATTTTGAGATGGTCTGCTCCATCGTATATCAGCTGACGAGAAACATGACAATGGAACAGATCAAGGCCTCCGGGTTTGATACTTACTTTGTCGATCATACCGCGGGTCTCTATCCCATCGCAGCCTCAGGCGTACCTTTTGACGCCTCCACTTTCGCCTCAAAGGGCGATGCCATCACCGACCTTGTGGAAGATATGGCAGCAGAGCAGAAAGCAAGAACCACCTATGACAACATCCTCCGATTGGTTGACGATCCCGACGTCAGAGAACCGATCAAATTCCTCAGGGAGCGGGAAATCGTCCACTTCCAGAGATTCGGCGAGGCGCTCCGCGTCGTTCAGGACAATTTGAATTCGAAAAACTTCTACGCGTTCAATCCGGAGTTTGACAAAAATTGCATGAAATAAAAATGACATGAAAATAATCGCTTAGTACAATATAACACCCCTTAAAACCAGACAGCAGCATTGGAAATTACATACCTCTGCTGCTGTTTTATTGTCTGATATTCAATTTTTCGATATGTGGATATAAAAACACTCCGCGAAGTGAACTTATCAGGCCCATTGCGCGAGATACTGGGACATGCTTGCTATTCGCATATTATGCCGCCCTAGAGAGATTTGTCATACAAAGCGGAACTTTGCCTTACGGTTCTGCCTTACTTTTTCTTATGCCTGTATTATTCTTTTATTAGACAGTGTTTCACCTATGCTACAGACAAACCTTTATGCGGTATCATTCATTTCAGAGCACTGTAAATATTAAGCAAAGGAGAATAGTGTTGTGAACAAACTGATGAAAGGATGTACACAAAAGGGGCTTGCCATTCTGCTTGCCCTGGTCATGATGTTCCCCATGTTTTTCGTTCAGTCCAACGCCTACAGCGTGGATTACACCTTGCCGGAAAGCGACCTACCTTCTCTGGAACTGGGTGATGCGCCCGCCTCTACCTCAGGGGCCGCCTTTACCAACGTGACAGATGACGGTAAAGACTGGATCTCTCTGACAAATGAACGAAAATTTGAGGTGCAGCTCCCTGTGGAGGTGGGCGCGGATGTCGTTAACGACGCCATTAAAAATGATGGGCTCGAATGGACCCTCAGCCGCACGGCTCCCTATTTGAGCGAGGATCTCTTCCCGAATTATAATGAGGGCGGGGATCTGAGCGTATGGAAAACCTATGCTAAAGACGAAAAAGACAAAAAAGCTCTGTTCGACGTTGTTTCCGCTCAAGCATACAGCGTGGGTGCCGACACGTCCATTCTGAAGATGACCTTGGATTGCGCATCCTACTTCGATGACGGCAGCATCCCCCAGGGTACCCCGTCCACTCAGATGATGGACAACATCGGCTGGTACAGCCTGGCCGCCGGGCAGGGCGGTGAAACCCTGGGCACCGTGGCGGTCAAGGTCGTGCCCTATGACCATTTTCGCACCATGGGCGAGGTCTACGATGAACTCGACGCGTTAGAAGCCGCGGGCAAAAGCTCCGGCTATTACGTAAAAAAGTTTTCCATGGGCAAGAGCGAACGGGGCTATGACATGCCATACCTGATCGTCGCTAAGAGTAATACAG
Organism: Firmicutes bacterium UBA7709; assembly: GCA_002482405.1. Next base: position 11,879 of record DLFX01000347.1, read on the forward strand.
CCGTGGAAAACTGGCTGAATCTCTGTGAACGGGCGGAAACCGAGCCGGACAAGGTCTTGGCCGACCTGGCCAACGGCACGATCAAAAACACCGACTATCAGGTCCCCGTGGTTTTCTCCAACATCCATTCCAATGAAACCTCCGCTACCGATTCCATTTTGGACTTTTCCTGGATGCTTCTGGGAGATAAACCCATAAGCTACAATGTGCTGAAAGGCTTCAAAGACGCTGGTACCGCGCAGCTGGCCGATGAAATGGGACCCGCAGGACAGGAGGGAAGCCTTGCCATTCCCGACCTTGTGACAAAGACCGCTACCTATCTGGGATATATCAAGGGTAAAAATAAAGTTTCGGGACCCGTGGATCTGGATACCTATTACAATGTAGACAAAACCACCGTAAAGGTTGCCGATCTGTTAAACGACGTCTTCTTCATTTTAGTTCCCGAGGAAAACGTCGAAGGCCGCATCTACATGAGCCGCGTCTCCTCCGGAGGCATGGATCTCAATCGGGACAACTCGTTCCAGACCCAGAATGAAACCATCAACATGCAAAAACTGATCGGAACCTATAATCCCGTCAGCCTCACCGAGCTTCACGGCCGGATACCGGCGTTCCAGTGCGAACCCTGCGACCCGCCTCATGAGCCCAACTTTGAGTACGATCTTCTCGCGCGGCATCTGATGACCGGCGGCGAAGCCTTTGGCATTGCGGCGGTGGCAAACAACGACGGGTATAACAGCTATGTTATTCCCCAGCGCGACTATCTGGAGTATGATAAAAATGGTCAAACGTACTGGGCTGACCCCTGGGACGACATGTCCACATCCTATACTCCCCAGTTTGCCATGCTCCACGGCTGTGTGGGCTATACGGTAGAGCTGCCGGCCTATAACGACGAAACCGCCAAGGCCGCCGCCTACGGACAGCTGGGGCAGGCCGCCTACATAGCGAAAGAAAAGAAAAGCTATCTTGAATCTCAGCTGGAAATCTTCAAGCGCGGCGTCAATAACGCCAACTCTGACGCTTTCAAACTCGTAGGCCAATGGTTCTGCGACCAGTATGACGCAGAAGGCGCGGAGTCGGAACTCTTCCGGCCCGAGTATACTGGAGAAGGGGAAAACGGCAATTTCTACCCCGAGTGCTATATCATCCCTCTGGATCGGGAAAACCAAAGCAACCTTCAGGCAGCCCGCGACATGATGAAATGGCTTTCACGCAATGACGTAAAGATTCTCCTGACGGATAAAGCATTTACCTATGAGGGAAAAACCTATCCCTTAGGGACTATGATCGTTACAATGTATCAGGCCAAGCGCTCCGTGGCCAACGGCGCCCTGTACGACGGCACCCTCATCAAGAATTGGACCGTGCTCTACTCGGAAGGGATCACAACCTTCAACGAAACCCGGGGCTTTGACATGACGGTCTGCGCCAAGCCTGCCGACTATGCGGCCATCAAAGCCGTATGCGGCGAACCCATGGACTATGAGGACTGTCTGGTCTTTCTTGCCAAGGCGACATCCTCTCTCGCCGGCGACAGGACCGGTTACCAGGTGATCATCTCCAACGCGTCTGAAGATTCCACAGCCGCTGTCAACGAGCTGCTGAAAAACGGCAAGACCGTAGGCATGATTACAGAAGGCAGGTACCGGGGAGATTTTATCTGCTCCTATGGGGATTGGCTTACGGTCTGCGATGACTTTATCCTTACCGGAACCTGCATTTCCAGCAACTATCCCGACGCAAAAAAAATAACGGGAAGCCCCGTCGTCTACATCAATGGGCTCCCCGCTGACTCTGACCACGGATATGTGGGCTATAACCTCATCAACGCGTACAATTACAACTATGACCGCCAGGCTATGGATCTGCTGAATTTTGAAACCACCGACGATCCTGCGGAGGCGGATGTCATCATCGGCTGCAGCGCTCTGGACTCCGTCGCTTTGCCCCATGTTCAGAAGGGAACCCCCTATATCGGCTACGGCTCCGCCGCGACTGGAACGACAGACCGGTTAGGAAAGGATGATCCGACCCTTGGACTGAATAAATTCTTCGGCGGTATTTCACGCAAGTCCATCAGCGGTTCCATGGACGCGCTGGCCTATGTGACGTATCCTGAAGAGAATTTGGTCAACGCCAGCTATGTAGCGGATGGCGACGATGTCATGTACGGTTATGGAGCCGGCTATTTCAGCTCCGCGCCGGAGGGCGCCGAAGTCCTGGTGAGCGTTGACGGTAGCCGGGAGCCCACCGAGGGTTTCCTTCGTTCCATCGAACCGGCAGACGCAGCAAGCCTGAAAGCTTTTCTGAATGGGTCCATTCAGGGCTTCTCTTATCAGGGCAAGGATAAAAATGACAATGATATCAATGTGGCCTTCTTTGCCAACTCCTTGACCCATAAGGTGCATCAGCGGGATGAGTACGCTTTTATCAGCAACTTTGCCTTTGCAAATATGCTGGGTGACAAGTATACCGCAACGGCATACCATTCCAACAAATCCCACTCATCCAATTCCAACGACACTGCACCCTCAACACCTACGCAACCCGCAATCACCGCCGATAACGGCATTACTCCCGAAGAGGCGAAGCAGCTCGCCGCAAAGACCTTCACCGACGTGAAGGCAACCGACTGGTATGCGGAAAGCGTCGGCCATATGATCGACTCCAGGCTGATGAACGGCACCACGCCCTCGACCTTTGCGCCTAACGCTCTCTTTGACCGGGGTATGATGGCCACGATCCTTTACCGTCTGGCCGGATCTCCGGCTGTCACCGGAAGCGCTCCATTTAGCGATGTGCAGGCTGGATCCTGGTATTCCAGTGCCGTGACATGGGCTGCCTCCGTCGGGATCGTCAACGGATACAACGGAAGCTACGGCCCCGGTGAGCCCATCACCCGGGAGCAGGTGGTGACGACCCTGTACCGCTACGCGAAGTACTCCGGCATGGACCTTTCGGGAACCGGAAGCCTTGCCGGTTTCACCGACAGCAGCAGAGTCTCCGATTTCGCCGCTGAAGCTATGAGCTGGGCCGTGGGAAGCGGCATCGTGTCCGGCACAACCGGCGCCACGCTGAATCCCCAGGCTACCGCTACCCGCGCCGAACTCGCGACGATGCTGATGCGCTTTATCGATCTGACACAAAAATAAAGGCCAACCCGTAAATCGGGTTCACCCTCTAAAAAGATAAAAAGGCTCCGGCAAATCTGGCGCGCCCCTGTCCTCCCGACGGGGCGCCGCCACGAATGCCGGGGGCTTTAAATTATACCGGATACATGAAAAGCTTTTTTCCACATGATGATATTGGCAATCGCTGCCGCACCGATGTCGATATAGATCCCGAGCCAGGAAAGCGAGCTGATAAACTGAACTCCCGCAAGCACGCCCAGAGCGATCAGGAGTACAAGCCCCATCCACTCATCGTCCTGCTTGATGCCGAAGGCTTCGGAAAACGGCAGTACGGGTTTCAGTATTTTAAAGGAAACCGCGGCATACAGCAGAAGATTCAGAAGTACCGCCACCAGTCCGGGAAAGACACCCATGCCGAAGACAAACAGAAAAATAACGCTCTCAACGCAGAATACGGGCAGGAAAAGGTTTACGATCAAGGCCTTTACCGTTCCTCTGAAAATCGGAGAGGCTCCTGTCAGGGGAATGGTTTTATAGATCCATGCGCCCTTGTGGTTCGAAGAGCATCTGGACATGATCAGAAAAGTCGGCAGAAACATTCCACAAAAGTAAAGGCAGAGATACAGCCTGCTGCCGTGAAGGTCCGCAGGTCCGCCGACAGTGATCGTATTGAACAGGATAATAAACGGCATCACCATCGAAAGCCCCAGCATCGGGTATATTTTCAGCTTGAATTCCCGCTCATTTTTCATCATGTCCGACGCAAACCGAAAAAACAGCCTTTCCTCTCTGCTGAAGCAAATCGCTCTCGAAATTCTTTCAGAAAGCTTTCCCCTCTTTTTTCTCCTGCTTCCGCTATAGCTGTTCAATTTCTGAAGGTTTTGCTCAAAAGCGGGCATGAGCCTGATGTACAGGATGATGGAAAGGACCGGCGCCAACACGACAAGCAGGGTCAGTATGATAAAATGGACATTTGCCGCTCCCCTCAAAAACACCTCAAAGGGCGCGCCGAACCAGACGGGAACGACAAGAACCTGCCACCATCTGGGCGCAAACTCAACCCCTCCGAGAGTCACGCTGAACAGGCGCCCGACGAACTGATACCCCACGGTGACCGCAAGGGCAAGGGCAATCTGGACATAGTTGATGATATCCCTCAGGGTTTCCCCGTCAAAAAACTTTAAAATCAGCAGATAGATCAACGCCGTCAAGGCTACGATAAACAAATCCGCGAGGATGATTTCAGCCAAAAAAATAAGAAAGAACAGCACGCCGTTCCGGTAAAGGGATACTGCCAGGGGAATCGCCGCAAAAGAAGCTGTCAGCCAGAACATATAGATCATCACATGGGTCAGCTTCGCGGCGCTTATGGTCCTGCGGTCCACAGGCCTGGAATATATGATGTTCTTGTCTCTGAGATCCAGCAACACGGAGGAGAAATCGGAAATGAGAGACGACATGACCATGAAGATCAGAATTCCGAAAACCATGCTCATCTGAAACGCATAACTTCCCGCAGCCAAAAGAAATGGGACCGTAACGGCTCCCATCAGCGCATAGATCCAAAGAGACTTAATAAAGCCGTTGTTCTCTTCCTTTTTTTTCTCAGAACCGCTCAATACCGTGGGAACCCTCCTGCCGTCCATGATCAGCTTGACTTGCAGGATTCGCCTCATCATGCCGTAATCGACTCCAAGCCTCTGAAAAAGCCCCCGGAACCGGTCCAGAAATTTCAGCACTTTAAAATCTTTCACCCTTACACCTCCTCCACGACGGAAACAAATTCCTCCGCAATGGATCGGTGCTCATGAAATCCGGTGAGCTCATTGAATATCGCTTCCAGGCTTCCCTCTCTGGACTGGCTTTTCAGGTCGTCAAAGCTTCCGTCCGCCACGACAAGCCCATCTTTCAGCAGGATGATCCGGTCGCTGATTTTTTCCACCACATCCATCAGATGGGAAGAGTAAAAGATCGTCTTTCCCTGCCCCGCAAGCTGGGCCAGTATCTCCTTGACCACCATGACGCTGTTGGCGTCCAGCCCGCTCAGCGGTTCGTCCAGAAACAGGATTTCGGGATTGTGCAGCAGGCTCGATATGATCAGCACTTTCTGCTTCATCCCCTTGGAGCAGGCGGCAATTCTTGCGTCATACATCTCCTTTATTCCAAACAGCTCCACCAGCTTCATGGCTTTGCGGTCCGCTGTGCCGCCCTCCAGCCCGTAAAGCTCCCCTATAAACGTAAGATATTCCCGCGCCGTAAGAGTTTCGTATATTTCCGCGGTCTCGGGCACATAGCCGATCTTCCGCTTATATTCAGCATCTCCTCCTGAGATACTCCTGCCGAAGATCTCCACCGTCCCGGCATAGCCGGCGACAAGTCCAAGCATGATTTTCACCGTAGTGCTTTTTCCCGCGCCGTTGGGGCCAATGTAGCCGATCACCTGTCCTTTTTCAATCTCCAGGTTGATTCCCTTCAAAACCTGTTTTTCTCCGTAGTTCATCCTCAGATCTCTTATGGAGATCGCCTTTTCCTGTTCCATCCCAAAACTCCTTTCCCTCATATCCATTATATAAGGTGAAAGGCAGATGTCAAATCTCCCCCCTGATCACAGGGTGCGGTCAGGTGTTAAAGCTTCTCCTTGATCGCCGGGTACAGGCTGCGGAATACCTCGTACTTTTTCCGGTAGACTTTCGCCAGCTCCCGGTCGGGAAGTATGGTTTCCTTCACTTTCACGATGGCTTTTGCCGCTTCTTCCACCGTGACGTATTCGCCGCAGGCCACTGCCGCCAGGATCGCGCCGCCCAGGGCCGGCCCCTCTTCCGACTCCAGGATCTCCAGTTCAATGTCCATGATATTGGCCAGGATCTTCCGCCAGACGGGGCTTTTCGCTCCGCCGCCGGTGAGTCTGGATCTTTCGATGTTAATTCCCAGAGATTTTGCGATCTCCATGGAATCCTTCAGCCCAAAGGCGACGCCTTCAAAAATGGCCTCCATCAGCTGCTCCCTGCTGGTGTCCATGGAAAGGCCCAGGAACGCGCCCCTTACATTGGGGTCGTTATGGGGGGAGCGTTCGCCCATCAGATAGGGCA
>DLFX01000347.1:18205-20196 GCA_002482405.1 Firmicutes bacterium UBA7709
GAGCATGCAGCCCATCAGGTGATATTTTCCATTGGCGTGCCCGAAGGCGTGGATCGCGTTATTTTCCCCGATGGTAAACCGGTCGCAGGCGATGAACACCGTTCCCGAGGTTCCGATGGAAATGTTGCAGCTTCCGTTTTCCACCGTGCCGGTCCCGATAGCCGAGGCCGCGTTGTCTCCCGCTCCCACCACTACGGCGATATCGGCCGTAAGGCCGAGTGTCTCCAGAAACTCCTTCTTCACATAACCGGAGATTTCATAGCTTTCCCGGACCTCCGGCAGCATTTCCTCCCGGATTCCGCAGATCTCCAGCATTTCCTTTGACCACCTGCGGTTTTTAACGTCCAGAAGCAGCATCCCGGACGCGTCGGAAACATCGGTGGTAAAGGCTCCCGTGAGCATGTAGACCAAATAATCCTTTGGCAGCATGATTTTTCTGACGGCTGCAAACCGGTCCGGTTCGTTTTTCTGCATCCACAGTATTTTCGGAGCGGTAAAACCGGCAAAAGCGATATTTCCCGTATATTCGGAAAGCCTTTTCTTCCCGATGACGTTGTTTAAATATTCGGTTTCCTGCTCTGTCCTGCCGTCGTTCCAAAGGATGGCGGGGCGAATGACCTTATCGTTTTCGTCCAGCGCCACCAATCCGTGCATCTGTCCGCCGACGCCGATCCCCCGAATACGGGCTTTGTCGGCGCGTTCCGTTTCGAGAAGCTCCTTTAAGCCCGAAAGGGACTGGCGGAGCCAATCCTCGGGATTTTGCTCCGACCAGCCCTGCTTGGGATAGCTGACGGGATACTCCTTTGAAATGGAGGCCAGCACAGTTCCGTCGGCCTCCATGAGGAGTAATTTAACAGAGGAGGTTCCCAGATCAATTCCAATGTATTGCATAAGATAATTCCTTTTAACTCATAGATTTCATCGCAGTAACATTTTGTCCGGCGCGTTAGCGCCGGACAGCAGATTTTTCTATTTTCCAAACAAGACGGTGTTCAGGACAGACTCCAGCTTTTCTTGACGGCCGCTTCCGGGAAGCGCCGGCTTGCCAAGCTTTTCGGCATAGTCCGACAGACTTTCCAGCGTGGATTTCCCGCTGACGATTTCCGCGCCGATTCCGGTCTTATAGCTGCTGTAGCGTTCCTTGACGAAGCTGTCGACCCTGCCGTCTTCAATGAGCTTTGCCGCATTCAGAAGTCCCAGGGCAAATGTATCCATTCCAAGAATGAATCCCAGGAACATGTCCTCCGCCGTGTAGCTGGGCCGTCTGTCCTTGGCGTCAAAATTAAATCCGCCTGTGATGCCTCCGGCTTTCAGCACTTCATACATGCACTTGGTGGTTTCATAAACATTGGATGGGAACTGGTCCGTATCCCAGCCCAGAAGAAGGTCTCCCTCGTTGGCGTCGACGGAACCCAGCATTCCATTGTCGGCGGCGACTCTGAGGTCGTGCTGGAAGGTGTGCCCCGCAAGGGTTGCGTGATTCGCTTCTATGTTCAGCTTGAAATCCTTATCCAGCCCGTGCTGCTTCAAAAATCCGATGGCCGTAGCCGCGTCAAAATCATACTGGTGCTTCATGGGCTCTTTGGGCTTCGGTTCAATGTAGAAATCTCCCTTAAAGCCGATTTTTCTGCCGTATTCAACCGCCATCCTCATCAGGTTGGCGATGTTTCCCTGCTCGAACTTCATATCGGTATTCAACAGGGTTTCGTAGCCTTCCCGTCCGCCCCAGAATACATACCCTCTGCCGCCCAGCTTGACGGTCAGGTCCAGCGCTTTTTTCACCTGGGCCGCGGCGAAGCAGAATACGTCGGCGGAATTTGAGCTTCCTGCGCCGTTCATATATCTCGGATTATTGAAGAGATTGGCCGTTCCCCAGAGGCACTTGACGTTGGTGCCCTCCATCTTTTCAAGGATATAATCGGAGAGCTCTTCGAGCCTTCTGTTGGTTTCCTTGATATCCTCGGCTTCCGGCACCAGGTCCACATCGTGGA
>DLFX01000311.1 GCA_002482405.1 Firmicutes bacterium UBA7709
GATATCTTTAATGTCGTAATTCGTATGGTATGAGCTCTCGGAAAAGGCTCTGTTCTTCCTCTGATTTACCAGCGTCGGGATGCCTGTCAGCTGATAGGAGAAGTCTTCCGCCCAGGTCGAGGTCGGTGAAACAACCTCAATCGCTCCGTTTGCGGGCACAGGCCCTTCATAGCTTTCCGCACTGTTTCTCGCCGCGTTTTGTATCTCATAGGTCGATTTGATCAGGAATTCTTCATCATCGTCTCTCGCGACGCCGCTTTCAAGGTTGAGGACCGCAAAGCCCTTGGTCTGCCATTCAGGATGATTGACCATGATCTGCCGGTAGGAGCCGATCGCCCAGTCGTAAGGCGTATCCGCAAGTCCCCACTCTTCCGCGCCATGCCCCACAACCACGATGGTTTTATCGGGCTGATATCCGCTCTCGATCACTGATTTCGCAATGCTCGTGGCAAGAGCGATGCCGGAAGCGTTATCATGCCACGCGTGGTAATATCCGTCATAATGACCGATCATAAAGATGATTTCATCAGGATTCTTTCCTGGGATCTCACCCACGACATTGTATGAGGTGCCGTCCCGTTTAACCTGCGAATCTACGGTTAATTTTACATTTGCATATCCAGTTGAGGATTTACTGATCAAGTCCTTCAGCGCATTGGCGTCCTCCACCGTCAGAGCGAATGCCGGCGCGTCCTCAGGTCCGCAGATATCTTGAGATGACAGCGTATCGGCGGAATACTGTCCATAACCTCCCACCGGTACCGCAAGCACCGCCTTGGCGCCCAGCAGGTGGGCCTGATATGCCGGCTTTGAAATCCAATAATCGTTCCACTGGTCCACATCGACGATAACCAGTTTGCCTGCCGGGTCAAGCCCTTCGTAGTCGGAAGCATAACCGTTTTTAGCGTAAATCACGCCGACTTCTTCATCGTTTGCAACCAGCGTTGTCTGATAGCCGCCCAGAAGCACCCTCTGCTCTATGCCGACGCTGTCGGTATAGGAAAGCTCTCCCTTCTTATATTCCCATGTATCCACAGTGGTGGGCTCTTTTCTCACATTCTGCAGCCCTATGTTCTGGAATTCATTGTATAGAATGTCCGCCGCCGCATATTCTCCCGTTGAACCGGAGCCTCTGGAGCCGGTGTCCGGATTGGAACCGCAAGCGGCAATCTTTGTCGCTAAACCGACTGCGAAATTCACATCGATTTTGTCGACAAAATTTTGGAAGTCTGCCGATTGATCATCTGCGCTGCCGGATTTCCCTCCTGCGCATCCCGCACTGATAAAAACCATCGCCGCAATTAAAATAAGAGCAGTAACTTTTTTAAACATACACATAGTCCTTCCTTTCATATTTTTTATCGCAATCCCCATAGAATCATCGGGACAACAAACAAAAATAAAGTAAAAACAGCAGAACTATAAAAAAGTGGAAATAGAGGAGCAATAAAAAAGACCAATACAAAAGCGATACTTTTGCATTGGTCCTTATAAAAGCGAACTCTAAGTTTTCTTTTTCAGCTTCCAATGATTCATATTCAGTTGAGAATCACTTTAATCTTATCCGTTCCACGCTCTGCATTCACCGTAATCTGTTGAATTTCAGCCCGTTTCCCAACGGCACGATAAAGTTCTTCACAAATTTCATTTTCTTTGATTGAATAGAAGTATTTTCTATTGTTTTCAATTATAGCATAGTTCCTTTCATTGTCAATCATCTTTTTCTCCATCAAGGTCAGCGTGTCAACCGCCGTGATATCGACGACATTTCCCGCAATGAAAACGCTGACATCCTTGGGCCCCTTTCCCGTGTTGTCCTTTAAAAACCTGGTCATCATCTTCTTGATTTCATTTTCGAGCTTTCTCTTATAGTCGCCCTCCATCAGAGCGTTCAGGTTCTTTCCCCGCGCCTTTTTCAGCGCGGCCCTGCTCAGCTCCTCCAAAAGAGCATCGATGTTGATGGGCTTGACGATATACTTGTCGATTCCCAGGTCCACCGCCTTTAAAATCATATCCACATCGCTTAGGGCAGTGGTTATGATGACGTGGCACTGCGCTTCCGTCTCCCTCAATTTCTTGACCATCTCAAGGCCGCCCATCCGGGGCATGAGAAGGTCCACGATCACGATGTCGGGATGGTGGTCATAGTATTTTTCCAGGCCTTCCACTCCGTCTCTTGCGGTGTGGAATTTTCCTACATGTCTTTTCAGCAGATTCGTCATTTCCTGCATGGTTCCGGCATCGTCTTCGACATACAGGACCTGGATGCAGTTCAATCCATTATTTACTTCGTTCATTGGGATCTGTTCCTCCGATATCATGCAGAGATATTTTACAGCAGACGCCATTTTCCATGTTGTAAACCGATATCTGACCCGACAGGTTCTGTTCGATAATACTTTTTGCAATGCTCAGACCGATTCCGGTCCCCTTTTTCTTTGTAGAGTAGAACGGTTTGAACATGTTGTCCATAATTTCCTGCTCCAATTGTTTTCCGTAATTTATGATCTCTATTATTCCTGTTCCCGAACTGCCGTCTTTGAATATTTCGATATCGATCAGCCGTTCTCCTGCCTCGTCGGCGGCCGCGTCGATGGCGTTATTCAGGATATTGAAAATCGCGTTGGAGAATTCGTTGCTGAACCCATATACATAAAAATCCTCAACAGCTCCGTAGTGAATGTCTATCTGCTTCGACTTTATGCTTTCCTCCGATAAGTTGACGGCCAGTTCCAGGGATTCTCTGGCGGAAAACCAGGACGCATTTTTGTTCGGTCTGCTGAAAGTTAAAAAATCCTCCATAGTTGCNNCAATGCCCTGACCTTCTCAAGGGCTTCATCCATGTATTCCTGCGTCAATTCGTCGTAGTGGTAAGCCTGGTTGATATTTGCAAGGATCAAATTGATATTGTTAAGGGGCTGCTTCCACTGATGGGCGACGCTCCCGACCATCTCACCCATTTTCGCCAACCGGGACTGCTCTACCAGCAGCACGTCCTTTTCACGGTTGTCCTCTGCTTTCTTTTCAATCAGGCTCTTGATATTTTCCGCATATTTCGCAACAGCGCCGAATTCATCCTCTCTGTCCAGGA
>DLFX01000050.1:0-9761 GCA_002482405.1 Firmicutes bacterium UBA7709
CTTTGCCAATGAAAATTATACTCTAAGTTGAAACTCCGCCTATTTCTCTAAAACGTAGCCATATGCCCGAATGCCGTCGGCCTCCTCTTCAAGATAAACTCCGTGTATCTCCGGAGAAAATCCGGGGAACCGGTTGATGCCCTCCTCCAGGATCAGGAAATACCTCTGGGCAGTCTCATTCCACCTTTCTCCCGGCACCACGCAGAATATCCCCGGCGGATACGGCAGCGCTCCTTCCAGCGCCACCTCGCCTAAAATATCGGAAATCCTGACCAGCTTNNCTTCGCGTTATTTCTTACAAGCTCAATATTTGCATCCCTGGGCGACATATGTATTTCAGGCATCTCCGCAAGGCGAAAGAGCTTCTTCTGATATGTTTTCGCGTCATTTTTCTTATAGAAATCATGCATCTCCTGACAGAGCTTACGAATGGAATATCCTCTGTACCGGTCGATATACTTCGAATAGAGGAACGGCAGCACTTCGCTGACAGGTGCGTCTTTTTCGATCAGGCGCTCGAACCGTTCAAGCTGTGAAACCAGAGCTTCCATTTTTTCTTCCGACTCGGCGGGAGTGAGCAGGAACAGGATGGAGTTGAAATCGCATTTTTCCGGGATGATCCTGTTATCCCTCAAATAGCTGGCCAGAATCGTAGCCGGAATTCCGAAATCCTCATATTCGCCTGTTTCCACGTCGATTCCCGGCGTCGTCAGCATGAACTTGTTGGGATCAACAAAATATTGGTCCTTGCCGAATCCGTCATAGGAATGCCATTTCTCTCCGGGAACAAATCGAAAGAAATCGATCCTCCCCGCAATTTCTTCCGTGTCGTATTCCTCCCACTTCTTTCCGCCTACCGTGGGCGGAACAAAGGGCCTGAGCATCCTGCAGCTCTTCATGACCGCCTTTCTCGCCTCGATGCCGAGCTTGACGCAGTCAGCCCACATCTTCTTTCCCGCTTCCCGGTCCTGCATTCTGGCATTGACGTCCAGCGCCGCAAAGATGGGATAAAAGGGGCTTGTGCTCGTATGCATGCGGAAGGAATTGTTAAATCGCTTGTGGTCCACATATCTCTTCTGCCCCTTGATGTGGAGGTCCTTCTTATGGATGTAGGAGGACTGGGAGAATCCGGCCTGCTGCTTATGCACAGACTGGGTGACGAAAATCCCCGGGTCCTTTTCATTCAGTTCCAGCAGCAGCGGGGAGCAGTCCCTCATGATGGGAATAAACTGTTCATATCCCACCCATGCCGAATCGAACAGGATGTAGTCGCACAGGTGTCCGATCCGCTCCACGACCTGCTTCGCGTTATAAATCGTCCCATCATAGGTCCCAAGCTGGATCACCGCCAGCCGGAAGGGCCGCTCCATCTCAGTCTTGCCGGGGTCAGCATCGATGACCCTGCGGCGAAGATAGGCTTCGTCAAAGCAATGGTCGTCAATGCCGCCGATAAAACCGAAGGGATTTCGCGCCGTCTCCAGATAGACCGGATTTCCGCCGCACTGTACCAGGGCGGCTTCATAGATGGACTTGTGATTGTTTCTGTCGAAAAGGACCAGGTCCCCCGGAGAGACGATGGCTCCTATCACGATGTTGTTGGAGGAAGTCGTTCCGTTCATCACAAAGTAGGTCCGGTCCGCGTTGAACACCTTGGCGGCATTTTTAACGGCCTCGCTGGGCGGTCCCTCATGGATGAGCAGGTCTCCCATGGTCACATCAGCGTTGCAGATGTCGGATCGGAATACCATCTCCCCGTAAAAATCAAACAGGTATCTCCCTGCGGGGTGCTTTTTAAAATACTCTCCGCTTTGATGTCCCGGACAGTCAAACTGGAGGTTTCCAAGCTCCATATAATTGCTCAATTCCTCAAAAAACGGCGGCAGCAGTCTTTCCTCATACTGTTTGGCCGCTGTCTCGATCTCGTTGCTGATGATGGTTTTCGAATACTTGCCCCAGTTGACGAGACGCTGGATTTTGTCCTTCAGCTCCGGATCAAAACCGTCAAAGTCATTGGAAAAAACAAAGATCGGAATCCCAAATTTCGTCTGATCGATCGCGTTGATGATTTCCGTATCCTTATCAGAGACTATGGCCGCTGCGATATCCGTGTAGTCTGTCTCACCGACAGAGATGAACTCCCTTCCGGAAGTCACGAGCGCTTTCATTTCTCCGCTGTACGCTAATTTCAATGTTCTCAATCTGTTACCTCTCCCTCGTAAATCTGATTTCGTGATTCTTCTCTACAGATTATATCTCTTCTCCGGCCAATGGACAACTCATAGATATCAGACCTACCAGGAAAAGCGGAGCACTTCTTTCACGAACTCCTTTCCGGCCGCAATCTGCCTTGCGACTTCTTCCGGAGAAGTTCCTCCAAAGCTTTTTCTGTTTTCGATGCATGCCTCTACGCTGAAACGGCTCAAATCGTCAATCTCCACCGGAAATTCAAGCCCTGCCAGGTCTTCCCTGGTCAGATCCTCAAATACCTTTCCTGACTTTTCACAGTATTTCACCATGTTGCCGACAATTTCATGGGCGTCGCGAAACGGAATGCCGCAGCACACCAGATATTCCGCTATATCCGTAGCGGTTATAAAACCCTTTTTCAGGTGCTCCCTGAGAACATCTTCCCTGAACTTCAAATTTTCCAGCATGCGGGCAAAGATATAGATGGTGCGGTCCAAGGTGTGAATGCTGTCAAAAAGCGCTTCTTTATCCTCTTGGTAGTCCTTATTCAAGGTGAGGAACGTACCCTTGAGCATAGTCATAATCGTCATGAGATTTCCAATGGCTCTGCCGGATCTTCCCCTGACCAGCTCCGCGATATCCGGATTCTTTTTTTGCGGCATGATAGAACTTCCGGTGCAGAAGCTGTCGTCAATATCGATAAAGCTGAATTCCTGAGAATTGAATACGACAATTTCCTCCGCAAAACCGCTGAGATGCACCATACATAGCGCCGCGTCAAAGATATATTCCGCCATAAAGTCCCGGTCTCCCACCGTATCCAAGGCGTTTTCCGTCGGCGCGGAAAAGTTGAGCAGCCTGGTGGTCTCCAGGCGGTCAGTGGGCAGCGTCGTCCCCGCCAGAGCGCAGGCCCCCAGCGGGTTTAGATTCAACCGCTCATAGGAGGACAAAAGGCGCTGCACGTCGCGCTTGATCCCCTGAAAGTGGGCCATGTAATAAAACCCCGCCGTAATGGGCTGCGCGTGCTGCAGATGTGTAAAACCCGGCATGATTATGTTTTTCTCTTCCTCTGCTTTCTTAATCAGAACCCTCAGAAGATCCGTCAACAAATCCACGGTATGCCTAGTCGCATCCTTCAGAAACAGCTTCTCGTCTACGGCATTCTGATCGTTCCTGCTCCGAGCCGTGTGGAGCCGTTTTCCCACCTCGCCGATCTCCTGAATCAGGTGCTTTTCGATGGTCATCATGATGTCCTCGTCCATGATATCGTATTCGATTTCGCCATTGTCCAGCTTCTTTTCCACGGCCTCCAGGNNCACAGTCCTCACCGCCGATGATCCGCTGCTTTGCCAGCATCGTCACGTGGGCCTTGCTGGCCTGAATGCTGTATTTATATAAGATGTGGTCAAAGCTGATGGATTCGTTATAGTCTGCGGTATATTCCGTCATCTGCCTGTCAAACCGGCCGCCCCAAAGATTTTTTTTCATATTATCCTCTCCGTCATTCCAAATGATATGTTTATGGTCCCGAACAAAGCGATCATATCAAGCCTTCTGCTTGTCGACCTCTTCAATTTCTCTCTCCAGCTCCTCAATATTTCCTTTTCTGCGCATATACCATACTCCGTTCTTTACTGCCGCAAAGTAGAATACCAGCCCGACGATTCCTGCGATGATGGACATATAAGGCTCAGGAATGATGGCCTTTCCTCCAAAGTTCCCCATGTAGGACATGCCCACATGAGCCAGGATGTAGGCCACGAAGTAAGCGCCGCCCAGCAGCTCTATCTTGCTGTCCTTGTTGACGAAATAGAGGATCAGATAGCCGATCAGCCCTATGACCAAACCTGTAATTGCCAGAGATATCTTGCTCCAGTTCGTCCAGTGAATGAGCAGGGTGGCAAAGACAAAAGCCGCCGGCGCAAGGATGCTGCCAAGGGGAAGGCCATAATTTTTTGTCAGACCTACCTTTTGGAAAACTCCTACGCTAATACAGGCGGTGGCATACTTGAATACGCTGATGGACCCAACGATGGCTACAATTGCCGTCCAACTCTTCAACGGGAATAAGAACAGCAGGCCCATGACAAAGTTCAGACCCAGGGCCCTGACGGGTACGCCGAATCGCGGATTGATGACTTCAAAAAAAGATGGAAGAAAGCCGCTTTTAGCCATGGCGTACACGTGTCTGGAGGTTCCGCCGGTATAGGCAAGGGCCGATCCGGAAGGTGAAATCATGGCGTCCGCAGTGATGAGCCAGGATAGCCAGACGAGATTTACCAAAACCGCCAGCTCCGCAAAGGGGGAATTGAATTGAACTCCGCCCCATCCATGCTCCAGCAGGGCGGGGGGTACCGATCCGATGAAAACGGCCTGAAGCAGTACGTACAGGAGCGTCGCCCCTCCCAAAGCGGTTATCAGCGAGAGAGGGATGTTCCGCCTCGGGTTGATGGCTTCGCCGCTCATCATGATGACGTTGCCGAACCCCGTATAGGCGAAGAAGATACCGCTGGTCAGGATCGCGCCCAGGGATGCGCTCATGCCATAAGGCGCGAATCCATGACTCGTAAAGTTTTCCCCATGAAAGCCTGAAAGAAACAGCGCGATGATGGTCAGTATGGGAACGATGAATTTTATCGCCGTAATAAACGTGTTGGCCATAGCGAAGACCCGAACCCCAAAATAATTAATGATTACGAAAATCAACATCAGCGCAACTGCAAATAATATCCCTTTTAACGTCAGCTGCCCCTTAGCCGCATCGTACAGCCCCGGCCAGAACCGGTTGGCGTACTGGGCGACTCCCGAGGATTCCACCGGCGCGGTAGCGCAATAGCCAAACCAGATGGCATAGCTGGTCACAGTCCCCAGAAGCTTTCCGTTGGAATACAGCGGATAACGGGCCAAGCCTCCGGTCTCCGGTTTAACCATGCCCAATTCCGCATAGACAAGCGCGATGAGCATGATGGCGGCAGCGCCGATCACCCATGCAAGTATCGCTGAAGGTCCGGCCAGCTTTGCTGTTGCAGCCGGGCTGAAAAGCCAGGCTGAGCCTATGATTCCACCAAGTCCCAGAAAAGTAAGGTACCAAAACCCCATTTTCTTCTTTAAATATTGCTCTTGCATTTCGTTCTTTCCTCCTTTTCGATAGCCGAAATGGCTTTACTAAACTTAATTATTAAACGCAAATTGTGTGCCATCTCTTTATCAGCTTCTATTCGTTGATTTTTACAGGTTTTTGGGTTTACTATACAAAAGCCAAAGGTATCAAAGGGATAATATATAACCCTTTGATACCTTTGGCTATGGATTTTATGCTGCCTTGCTATAATTCGCCGCCCTTTTCTCTCAGCAGGATCTGCTGCAGCGCACTTCGTCCTGCTTCTGTTATCTTGGTTCCGGCCCTTCCTTTCTTGATCTCCACAAAGCCGTAGGACTCCAGCTTTAAAAGGATGCTCCGGATTTCCTGCTCCGACAGGTAAAGCCCCATTTCCGAAGCCATCTGCGACAGGCTTCTGCGGCCCATCCGTCTGTGGAGCCGATAGCTTTCGTCTAAGATCTTTAAAACAGCCAAGTGACCGTTTAAATCTCCTGTATTATGTTGAAATGCCTGAACAGCCGAATCTGCACTAAATTCCTCGGATCTTTTCCACCCAGACTGCACGTTGATCTCCTCTATATTAAAAAAAGGAAGATCCGAAACCTCAATGATCTCTTTTCCGATATTGCTGAAGTACTCCACGTAATTCCGCAATTCTCTTACGTTTCCCGGCCAGCCGTACTGCTCCATAGCCTTCACGGCAGAGTCCGTCAGCAAGAAATCGGAATCGTACTCTTTCATAAACTTCTGCACCAAAATGGGGATATCCTCCGTTCTCTCCCTTAGAGGCGGTATGACAAGGGGTAAAACGCTGATTCTGAAATACAGGTCCTTTCTGAACAGCCCTTGGTTTACCAGCTTTTTCAAATCCCTATTGGTCGCGCATATGATTCGCACGTTGACGTTGATGACGCTCTCCCCGCCGATGCGCATGACCGTCTTTTCCTGCAAAGTCCGCAGCAGCCTCGCCTGCAGCAGCAGCGGCATGTCCCCGATTTCATCCAGAAACAATGTTCCGTTGTGGGCCAATTCAAAGAGGCCCGTCCTGCCCTCCTTTTTGGCTCCTGTAAACGCTCCTCCCTCATAGCCGAAAAGTTCGCTTTCCAGAAGGCTTTCCGATAAAGCCGCGCAATTTACCGCGACAAATTGGTACTCCTGCCGCTTTGAAGCGTTGTGTATGCCCTGAGCGAACAGTTCCTTTCCCGTTCCGCTCTCACTTGTGATTAAAATGGCCGAATCAGAGCCGGCCATTCTGCAAGCCATGTCTTTACACTGCTTTATGGCGGAGCTTTGTCCCAGAATATCATCAAAGGTGTATTTTGCCAAAAGCCCCTTGTTTAACAGCTGAACTCTCAATTTGTGCTGTTTCTTTTCCGTTTCCGTAAACCGGTTGATGATGGCGATCGCCCCATATGAGCTGTTGGAATGCATAATGGGGTAGATAGACTCTTCCCATCTCAGCAGGCGTGATTGCCAGAGGAACATCCGGCAGGTCCGTCAGGCCGGGATATACCGGAATCAGGTTCAATTCCCTGCATCCCAATTGATAGATCAATGCGATGGTTTCCATGCACACTTTTATGTTCTTATTTACCAGCATGGCTTTTGTCCCCGCAGGCAATTTCTTTAGCAGACCCAGTCCTTCTTTTGTCAATGTATAGTTGGGGATGATGATTTCCGCATCATCCATCACGTGCTTTTTCACTTCCTCAAAGACCGTCTGAGAGGAGATGATGATTAAGTCGGCATAAATTCCTGTTTCTAAGCTGCCGTCTTCCAGGCAGTAAATTTTCGTCTCGATATATGGTCCAAATAGCTTTTCTATCAGCGACTCCAGAAATTTCGCCGTATCTAATTGATAAGAGATGATAGACATTCGCTGTTTATGCATCGCCGTCTCCTTCCATTCGCTTTTCATGCTAATTCTATGGTAAGGGAAATACGCTGTCAAGGCTTTGATTTGACACGGCAGCTTTATTTTGTTATGGTTTTTGTTGGAGCTATATGGGAGCCGTACAAGGATTTCATAAGCTTGACAAACATTTGACGAACAGAAAAAAGAAAGGTAGTGTAAAGTAACGTATGAAAACCCCGAGCCTAAAAAACGGCTCATTCAGAACCTTGAAAATTGCTAGATATAGTTTTTTGGCAGGCTGCCGCCGCCCTTGACGGCATGACAAAACAATGCTCCGGCATCTCTGCCGACGGCGAGGAAACTCAGGAACAGAGATCACCTTAAGTTTCGCCGTCGATTCGAAGCATTTTAGCATTGTTTTGCCATGCCATCAAGGGGAAACCGGAACGAGTTCCGGCGGCTGGGTCTGTGCCTCTGGCTCCGAAATCTAGGAACAGGCATTTCGGGAAGCCTGCTGTTTCTGCAGTTCCAGGATGGTCTGCTGACCAAGAAAGAGTAGAAGCTGCCATTTACCTGGCATGTTGTCTGCACCTTTTAAGAGTTCTACCTCGTTGAGTGTTTTTTTATAAGCAGTCACTTTATGAGGTCTCAGAAAGTTATAGTAGGCAACCCAGAGTGACAGATTATAATTAGCCCCGTCATAGTTATCGTAGCCACAGGTAACGCGGTAAGAAGCCTTGAAAGTACGATTCAGACGTTCGATCATCTGCTTGAAAGGACGAAATTCTTTGGACACCTCATCGTCATTGGTGAGTCCGATTACTTGGGTAATAGCAAACCGGAAAGCCTCGCCGAACTCCCGGAAGAACTGCTGGGCGGCAAGAGGATAGGCACTGTAACCGTCTGCAATAAAGCGAAAGTTTTTGGGCAGTTCCTTTAAGTGACGGAAAGCCATGCGCATTGCCAGGATGCAGGGACCGACGCTGCGATTATCCGAAACCTGATAGCCGAGGATGGAACGGGACACCGCATCCATGATGAGCCAGATATAACCTTTGATGCCACGAACTTTGATGTAAGTCTCATCGGCAACCATGACACCACTTTGTGGGTATTCATAGTGATCGACAAAGAGTTTTATAACAACAGCTGCGGTCCGGGCATAGTTAGCAACCATCTGATGAGATATGCTGATACCGTAGAGGTCTTTCAAAGCCTGTGAAGTCTTACGAAGAGACAGACTTAGGTTTACATGAAGGGTGAGGCAGAGAGACAGGATATGGGCATCGTTTTTCCTGAATTTCAGGGATGAGGCGTTCTTTGGCAGGGTATCCAGACTCATCTGAAAGAAATTCATGGTGAACTCACGGTAGAGGTAGTGCAGCTTATACTCATTTTTCTGATAGCCTTTTAAGTCATCGACCGGTACGTTGGATTTATTGTGCAGATAATAAGGGCATTTGGGGTTAACACACTTGTGGATGGTAAAGTATTTACGGTCTTTCTTAGGAACAAGGGCATGGGAGCAGTAAGGGCATCGTAAGGTGTATTGCTTCGAGAAGCGGTTATCCTCCGGGCTGAATTTTGCATCGCAGACCTTACAGCAGATTTGTCCCTTAGAGCCATTGTTCTTATACAGATAAGGCATAGGGGCATTGCAGCGTGGGCATTTACAAGATTCGGGGATATCGCATTCAGAACGTCTCGTAACGGGTTTCAGCACTTTACCATAACGTTGCTTGTAGTATTCCAGAAGCCATTGATAATCAACGGTTTCGTAATGAATCACCTTGGGAAGAATATCGGTTTTGAATTTCTGATACTTAGGAGAATGGCTGTCATCAAAAGCCCACTGCTTTAAAGGAATATATTTAGCGATAAATAATAATAACCAGCAGATTTGTTTGTACTGGTATTGAATAATAGAGATTAAATAGTGAATAATTGTAACCATAAACAATGACATCCTTTCGTAATTATTGTGTTGGATATTCAATTATTGACGAAAAAATAGGGGGTCATTGTTTTTTTGTGAAAAAAATGATGTAACCCTTGAAAATAAAGGTTTTGAAAGAAAAAACGGGGTGTCAGACTTGACACTACCAAAAGAAAGAGGGAAGATCATCAATGAAAATGTCCGTACTATATTATTCCAAATCAGGGAATACAAAAAAGATGGCGGAAGTCATCGCGCGGGGGATGCAATCTGTCGATGGCGTTGAAGCCAGGACTTTCCCCATTGAGCAGATCGATGAGACATGGGTAAAAGAGAGCAGGTGCGTCGTCTTGGGCACACCTACCTATTATGCTGATTTGGCCGGAACGGTCAAAAGCTTTTTGGAAAACTGCAAGAAATACGAGCTGGCGGGAAAGATGGGCGGCGCATTCGCCACCGCCGAGTATCTGCATGGCGGCGGGAACATAGCCATTCAAACCGTATTGACCCACATGATGGTGATGGGAATGCTCACTTATTCCGGCGGTGGCGCTTATGGCAAGCCCATCATCCACCAGGGACCTCTGGCGATCATGGGGCGTCTGGAAGAAAGCGAGGAGACGTTCCGGCTCTATGGACAGCGCATGGCGTCCAAGGCTGCAGAACTTTTTCGTTAGCAAATT
>DLFX01000050.1:9793-16657 GCA_002482405.1 Firmicutes bacterium UBA7709
GCTAAAATAGGAGAGAAAAAAAGGTGGTGAATTAAATGGACGCAATTGATTCCAAAATTTTAGAGGTTTTACAAGAGAATTCGAGAGTCTCCATATCCGACCTGAGCAAGCAGGTAAATCTATCCCTGTCGGCAGTGAGCGAAAGGTTAAAAAAGCTGGAGGCTTCCAATATCATAGAGAAATATACCGNNTCCTGGATTCAAAGGCTCTCGGCCAGGAATTGACCGTGCTGATGAACCTCAGCCTTGAAAATCCCCGGGATACAAAGGAATTCTTCGAAATGGTAGGCAGGGAGCAGGAAATCCTGGAATGCCATTATGTGACCGGCGAATACGATTACATATTGAGCATCACGACCAAAAACACCGCAACCCTGGAAGCGCTGATGAACCGGATCAAGGCGATTCCGGGCATCAAGAGGACGCAGACCAACGTCGTGCTGTCCAGCCTGAAGCATATGTACAGCGTTTCGCCGCCGAAATAGATTTTAACTTTTTTTCATGCCCGGAATATTTGTGCCGATAACGCCCATCACAATCAGTATGGTGCATACCAGGTGATATATCATGAACGGCTCCTGCCTTATCGCAATGCCCGCAATAATGGAGATGAGCAGGGACAGGTTTCCAAACACGGTTCCCTTTACGGCCTCCAGATGAGAGAGAGCATATGTAATAAGGGAAGAAGTGAGCAGCATGCACGGGATGCCAAGATAGAGGACAGCCAGAAGGAAAGTATGGCCGGAGCCAGAGGTGAATGGCGAAATATAGTAATGGAAGCTGAAAATTCCCTTTGATGCCGCGATGATAAAGCCGAGCAGATTAAAAACGATACAGCCGAATATCGCGATGAAGCATCCGACTTCGGGAGCTTTGAAGTCTTTGCGCACATAGCGCATAAACACATTGCTGAAACCCATGGAGAGGCTTGAAAGAAGCAGCAGAAGGAAACCTATGGGATTTATCTTCCCAAAACCGGCAGAGCCCCAGACATAAAGGAGAATGATGCCGAATACCGTCACCAGTATCGATATGTTCTGAACGAACACCGTCTTTTCCTTGAGCATGAAATATGCGATGATCTGGACAAAAATCGGAACCACGGCGAACACGATGCCCCCTTCGATGGAGGTGGCCATTGTCAGCCCAAGGGCCTGGATTCCCATGAAGCCTAAATAAAATGAAGCGGCCAGGAAAAGGCCTCTCAGGTCCTTTCCTTTAAAGCTAAAGCGGACAAAACCGAGAGCGATCAGAATCAATGCCGCGGCACAGCCCATGTCATACCGCCATGAAAGCGTCAAAAGAGGAGTGGTGATGCCCAGGCACGTCTTGGTCCCAAGATAGGTGAAACCCACGATGGTCGCGTAGGCAATTGCTGCTGCATATGCCTTTTTATTAATATCCATACGAAATTCTTCCCCCATTGCATAGTTCAGGGGCTGCAGCAATTTTTAGTCTTGCTGCAGCCCCTTTATATGCCATGTATCCTTTATTCTTCTTATCTTTCTACTACCATTGACGTTCCCTGACCGCCGCCGATGCAAAGGGTCGCGAGGCCGTACTTGGAATCTCTCTTCGTCATTTCATAGATCAGCGTGATCAGGATCCTGGCTCCGGATGCCCCGATGGGGTGGCCGAGAGCGATGGCTCCGCCGTTAACGTTCAGCTTGGACGAATCGAATCCCAGATCCTTTCCAACAGCTACGGACTGTGCTGCGAAGGCTTCGTTCGCTTCGATGAGATCCATATCGCCAACGGTCAGGCCGGCTTTTTCCAGAGCGTTCTTTGACGCGGGAACAGGGCCGATTCCCATGATTTGAGGATCAACGCCTGCGGAAGCATAGGACTTGACCTTGCACAGATACTTTAGTCCCAGGGAATCCGCCTTTTCCTTGGACATTACGATCAACGCAGCGCCGCTGTCGTTGATCCCGGAGGCGTTGGCCGCCGTAACGATGCCGTCCTTCTTAAACGAAGGCTTCAATTTTGCCGCGGTTTCCATCGTAGCTCCAAACCTCGGGAATTCGTCGGTATCAAAGATGACCGGATCGCCTTTTCTCTGGGGAATCTCTACGGGCACGATTTCATCCTTGAACTTTCCTGCTTTGATCGCAGCTTCCGCCTTATTCTGGGACGCGGTTGCAAACTGGTCCAGCTCTTCTCTTGTAAGGCCCCACTGCTCTACGATATTTTCAGCGGTAATACCCATATGATAATGATGGAAGGCGTCTGTCAACCCGTCGTTGATCATCATGTCAACCATCTTCGCGTCGCCCATTCTGGCGCCCCATCTTGCGGTGGGCATAACATATCCTGACTGGCTCATGCTTTCCGCTCCGCCTGCGAGGATGCAGTCCGCATCTCCGGCTTTGATGATCTGAGCGGCAAGGCTTACCGTTCTGAGACCGGATCCGCAGACCTTGTTTAAGGTCATCGCGGGTACTTCCTTCGGAACTCCGGCCGCCATGGCGATCTGTCTCGCGACATTCTGTCCCAGTCCGCCCTGAAGAACGTTTCCTAAAATAACTTCGTCAATGATGGCAGGATCGATTCCCGCTCTCTTGATCGCTTCTTTCGCCGCGATCGCTCCTAACGTAACGGCAGGGACATCTTTCAGTGCTCCGCCAAAGCTGCCAATCGGGGTTCTTGCCGCACTTACGATAACTACTTCTCTCATAGTTACTCCTCCTCTAAATTCTCTCTTAAACTCATCATACTCATATTTATTGGATAAAAAAACATTATACAGTATACCGGGGAAGGAAAACACTCCTCCCTCAAATGCTAATATCATATCATGATTCCGGGAAAAAACAAGACCTTAACAAAAAGTCGCAAAATTCTCATTTAGGCAATATATTTTAGCAGAATTGCTGTTTTGGAAAAAATATTCAGCAAATTGATAAATTTATCACAAATCTTCCTTAAAAATTGCTATATAGCTTTCCACCAGTTTAACGGGCTTGTATGAAAGTTTCGCCTTTCTCAGGCCTGGAATCCCCATATCCTCTTCCCTGTTGACGTATTTTATCCCGGGTTCCATATGTTTGCAGAACTCGTTGTTGATCAGCTGATAGAGTCCTCTGTAATCGGTATTCGCCTTTTCCACATGCACGTCCACGGTGTTTTTGTTGATTTTGCCCGCGACACACAGCGCTTCGATCTTTCCGTCGATGAGGATCGCCGACGAAAGATAGCCTACCGCCTCCAGGTTGTTGAAAACATCTACCATGGCGCGCTCTTCCATCCTCAGAAGCTCCATCTCGTGTTCCGGGATATTCTTCCTGGCGTTGAATTCGCGGATAAATTGCATTGCCTTCCCCGCCATCGCCGACGTCATCGTCACGTATTCATACTTGTAATGGTTCAGGAAATAATTCAGGTGGTTTTTCTTGCTGTGATAGTCCCTACCCTTCAATTCAACCAGGTCCTGCAGCCGATAGAGGTAATCGTAGTTGGGGCGGTCGTCAAAGAACCGCAGCTCGCCCGGGCAGGCCGCCTCTATGATATCCATCATATTGAAAGGCATCAGCCTGATGCTGAATATATATCCTTTCTCCTCAAATATTCTCTTTGCTTCTTTAATCGTCTCATTCAGCGATTTCAGATCGTAAGCTCCGGTTTTGGTGAGGGGCGGAAACAGGAAAGGCTCCTCCTTGTCCGTCTCCAAATGGCTGAGTCCCGCAATACATAAGTAATCGCCGATGATCTTCCAGCTAAAATTATTGATATTCCGCCACATGTAAAGAGAGGTAAAGGAAATTCCGGAGGTTCCGTATTCAAAGCTCCCCAGGTATTCTTCGAGGAGCGGTCTCTCTTCTATCGTGATGCGGTTTTCAAACATGAACATTGTTACGCCTTTCTAAGATTGCTTCTATTTAGGGCATTTGACCCCGTCGCTTCAGTTCTTTTATTTTACCAGCGCTGAAATCTGCTTGAAGCCCGGTTCCTTCGCCCCCCGAAGCAGCTCAAACAGGATGGATTCACTGGTGGTGCCGACGGCTCCGGCGTCTCCCATTCTGCGCTGGGAATACTTTTTATCATTGTTGCTTCTCGATGAAATGCAATCGTTGGCAATAAAAACAGTATACCCGTTTTCGAGGAGATCAATCACGGTCTGCTGTACGCACACGTGGGCTTCGACTCCTGCGATGATCACCGTCTTTCTTCCCAGTTTTTTCAGAGCTTCCACAAAAGCCGGTTCTCCCATGGCGCTGAAGCTTGTCTTTTCAATAGGCTGAAATTCGGCCGCGGCCTCTTCCTCTCCCACCGGTTCGGTCAGCGCCTCTGCAAGGTCGGAAACGGTAGGTCCCAGACCTTTTGTATATTGCTGTGTCATGATGACGGGAACGCCCAGAATCCGGCAGCCTTTTACCAGCTTTACCGCGGCCGCCTCCACTTCGTCTCCGTTTTTCATGGCGGGCATAAGCCTTTCCTGAAAATCAATCCCCACCAGCACTGCGTCTTCTTTTTTCAATTTTAATACTTGATTCCCCATGTTTTGACCTCCTCAATCAATTTAAAGCTTGTTAAATCATAGTGCAGCGGCGTTATGGTCGCATATCCTTCCTGCATGGCTATGACGTCGATATCCTCAGGCAGATCCTCGTAGACCACCGGCGTTCCGGAATACCAGTATTCCATTTCACCGCTTTCATTCCTTTTCGGTTCAAACCACTCCTCGTATT
Source organism: Firmicutes bacterium UBA7709 (assembly GCA_002482405.1). The sequence goes on from DLFX01000050.1 coordinate 14,481, forward strand.
CCCTGGCGCCGAGCCGCGCGATTTTCAGGCCTTTGATTTCCGACGGCGGAATGTTCGGCACATTGATGTTCAAAACCGTGTTTGCGTCCATCTTTCCCGCGGCCGCTTTCACCGTCTTGACCGCCAGCTCGCAGGCCGCCTCAAAGCTAGCGGGATGATGATCGTTCACAGATACCGCGATGGACGGAAGCCCGCAGATGCACCCTTCGATGGCGGCGGAAACCGTTCCGGAATAAAGGGTATCGGTTCCGTAATTCCCCCCGTGGTTGATTCCCGAGCACACCATATGGATTTTGACGCCTTCCTCAGCCAGCATTTTCAGACCAAGCTTTACGCAGTCGGCAGGCGTCCCCGTAATTTCCCAGGCTTTTTTGGCGTTGGGGAACTCCATTTCCCGCATCTTAATGGGTTTTCCTACGGTGATGCCGTGTCCGCAGGCGCTCCTTTGCGTATTCGGCGCGCAGACATAGATATTCGCAATCTGTGACAGGGCCCGCGCAAGCTCTTTAATTCCCTTCGCGTCGATCCCGTCGTCATTGGCAATTAATATATTCATAACAACCTCCATTATCAGCGTATTTGCCGCCGGTTTACCGACAGACCTAATTATTATACCACCGATTTTTCATTTTAATAGTATATCACATTTTCCCCTCCGGTCTATCCATTTTCATCAAGGGCTATCCATTTTTACCCTTTTTTGAATTTTCTGCTTTTTTGTCCTGACGGAGAGGTATTGCCTTGAAATAATACGAAGTTTAAGATATAATTATGATATTATCGTTATGACATAGGAGAAACAGGAAGGAGATCGTATACAAGCAATGGACGATATGAGGCCAAGCGGAATCAAGAGGATAAAGCTCCTGATCGTGATCGTTGACAGGGGATACGGTGATGAAGTCGCCGCGACACTGCGGGAAAACGAGGTCACCTTCAATTTCATTTCTCCGGCGTATTGCGCCGCCGGATCCCAGCTCATGGACTATCTCGGATTGACGGATCTGGAAAGAGATCTGGTTTTCAGCATCGTTTCCGAACACATTGCCCATGACGTCCTGAATAAGATTTTATATAAGTTCAACCTCGACAAGCCCAGCAAGGGGATCGCCTTTACCATTCCGATCTGCGGTGTCAGCGGTCCTTTGGCGCTTCGCTATATGGTCGGCTTGCAGGAATAGGAAGGAGTGGTTTTTTGGACATTCAAAATCAGTATGATTTCGTTCTGACCATCGTGAATCGGGGCTTTGCCGATCAGGTGGTAGACGCCGCCAGAAATGCGGGAGCCCACGGAGGCACTGTTTTTTATGCCCGCGGCACAGGAATACACGAGATAGAAAAATTCTTCTCTATCTCAATTCAACCGGAAAAGGAAATTGTCATCAACGTTGTTAAACACGAGAATGTCTGCGCGATCCTGGATTCCATCGTTGCCGCAGCAGGTCTTGAAACAGAAGGGAAAGGTTTGACTTTCTCCATGCCTATCGACGATATCGTCGGCGTTTTCGACCCGGAAGCCGTTCCGGAAAACTAATCGAATTTAATTTAATTGAATTAAATACTTTCCCTGCATGCTTTTCCAAGTACGCTTTACCCCAAGGATATATTCCTGCCTGGAAATTTTTTACTGGTGGAATTCATTTTAATGGTTTTATATATAAGAAAAGGGGGACTTTTATTGAACAAGAAGCTACTTCTAAAAACACAGGAATCTCTGACTTCTGTACTTCCAATCGCTTTGATTGTTTTGTTTTTAAATTTTACTATGGCGCCAATGCCCTTTACCGTGCGCGGCCTCTTTCTGATCGGAACTTTGCTTCTGATCGTGGGGATGGGCCTGTTCACTCTGGGCGCGGACATCGCGATGATGCCCATGGGGGAGCAGATCGGCTCTGAGCTCACGAAGTCTCAGAGCATGGGACTTCTGATCGGCGTTTCTCTGGTCCTTGGAATTCTAGTCACCTGTGCGGAACCGGATCTCCGCGTTCTCGCAAAGCTGGTGCCCACCGTCCCGGACACGGTGGTGGTTCTCTCTGTCGCCGCCGGCGTCGGCATTTTTCTCGTAATTGCGCTGCTGCGCATTCTCTTTCAATGGAATTTATCCTACATGCTGGTAGGCTTTTATATCGCTGTCCTTATATTGGGTACCTTTACCTCGAAATACTATCTGCCGGTGG